>NZ_JBFTNO010000280.1:0-2749 GCF_056397525.1 Arthrobacter sp. 05L45_2
GTGCAGGGCGACCCGATCTTCATGCGACGGGTCAACGGCTGGCTCGCTGTTTTTTGGATCCTGATGATCCCCGTCTCGCTGATGATGGGTTGGCTTGATTCCGTGACCTATGTTTCGGCGCTGTCGCTGTGGGCGCTCGTTTCCGGCCATTGGTCGGCGTGGCAAGCCGCACGGGTGGAAGTCGCGCAGGCGGAAGACGCCGAGAAGCGCGACAAGGAAGATCTCGTCGCCGAAGTTGTTGCCGCTCTTCTGGCCCGGACCGATCTGCAACCTTCGCCACAGACAGGAGCGGGTCCTGCCGTTGCGTCCGCGACTGCCGACGTGCCCTGACAGTTACAAAAGGTGTCACGGAAAGGTCGTGCCACGATCGCCGGTGGCAGCGAAACGGCAATCCTCTTGGACGGAGTCGAGCACACCCTCGGTGGCGGCGCAGGCGTGCGGGCTCTTTAGACGCTCCAACCCGTACTGATATGTGACGTAGACCAGGATTAAAGCCCCAGGATCGCCTCTTGCGCGCTGGTAAGCCTCCCGGAGCCCCGTGCCTTGATCAGGGCGCTGGAACCGGCCAGCGCCCCGCGGCCGTCGAACGCCCCGACCACGGAGGCCCGCAAGGCCCCCGGCCTCTCCTGCCAATGACCCCGTGGGAAGCGGCGGACGGGCCGCAACGGCGGCAGGCGCGGAGTCGGTCCGTGCCGCGGGAGGGGCGCGAACTGGGGCCCGCGGGAATAAGAACCCCCGCCGCTATGTTCTTTTTGGGTGTGAAAAACATCGGTTTCCTGTCCTTCGGCCATTGGACCGACCACCCGGAGTCCGGCACGCGCAACGCGTCGGAAGCGCTGTTGCAAGCGATCGACCTCGCGGTCGCGGCCGAGGAGCTGGGTGCGGACGGAGCCTACTTCCGGGTCCATCACTTCGCGCAGCAATACGCCTCCCCGTTCCCGTTGCTCGCTGCGATTGGGGCACGGACAAGCCGCATAGACATCGGTACCGGCGTGATCGACATGCGATACGAGAACCCGCTCTACATGGCGGAGGACGCCGGCGCGGCCGACCTGATCTCTGGTGGCCGGCTGCAGTTGGGCATCAGCAGGGGCTCACCCGAGCAGGTCATCGACGGGTGGCGTCACTTCGGCTTCGTCCCCGCTGAGGGCGAGTCGGACGCCGATATGGGCCGCAGACACACTGAGCGTCTGCTCGACGTGCTCGCTGGCGAGGGTTTCGCGGCGCCGAGCCCCCGCCCAATGTTCCCGAACCCTCCGGGCCTGCTACGCGTGGAGCCGCACTCAGAGGGCTTGCGTGAGCGCATCTGGTGGGGTTCCGGCTCTAACGCCACGGCCATCTGGGCGGCGAAGCTCGGGATGAACCTGCAGAGCTCCACGCTTAAGGACGACGAGAGCGGCAAGCCCTTCCACGTCCAGCAGGCCGAGCAGATCGAGYTCTACCGGCAGGCCTGGAAGGATGCGGGGCACAAACGGGAGCCGCGCGTCTCGGTCAGTCGCAGCATCTTTGCACTGACGGACGACCGCGACTGGCAATACTTCGGCCGCGACCGCCACAGCTCCGACCAAGTGGGCAACATCGACGAGAAAACGCGCGCGGTTTTTGGCCGATCGTACGCGGGTGCCCCGGACGAACTGGCCGCGAAGCTGGCCGAGGACGAGGCGATCGCCGCGGCAGACACCCTTCTGCTCACGGTCCCGAACCAGCTCGGTGTCGACTACAACGCCCACGTCATCGAGTCGATCCTGAAGTACGTGGCGCCGCAGCTCGGCTGGCGCTGACCCACGCGTCAGGTTCCCCTAGCAGACTACCCAGCGGGGCCGGCACGGGCTCCGGTCACGGCGGCCGGGCCGGCCGGCGGCCGCCTTTCATGAACTCCAGCGGAGACCGTGTCGTCGTTTCGACGGTTCCCGTTAGGGTCGGGCGAGGCGCCATTGGTCTTCGGCGGCGTTCGCGGCCGAGGATACAGACGGGCTACTTCTTGCCGGCCAGAAGGTCGGTCACCACCTTGGCGACTCGGCGGGAGCGGGTCTCTGCTGTTTTAGCGGCCGCGAGCGGTTCAACGTAGCGCCGCTGGCTGCTGTAGTTCAGTGTCGCAAAGAACGCGTTCGCCTCGGGCTCCGATTCCAGAGCGGCGGCAAGGTCAGCTGGAACGTCGACGACGCGCGGCTGGAGGTCCAGCGCGAGATCGACCTCGACGGTGTCGCCGGCAGATACTCCGGTGAGTGTCCGGTTTACGGCGCTGACGCCGACCATGTTGCGGCCGCCCATCACTGCGATGCTGCTGTTGTAGCTTGCCCCGTTGATGGTGACGACGACCGGCGGTCTCCTGCCCGCGCCCAGAGCGCTGACGATTTCCTCGGGGACTTCGATGCCCGCCTTGTTGCCGCTACCTAGGATGGTTGTGGTGAACTTCATGATCACAGTATGCCTCCGGTAATTTCGATAGCGCGGCGCCGCGCAGGCCAGGGAAGTGGCGGCTGTTGTCCAGACGGGCGACGGCGCTTTTCGGGATTGCGCTCAGCGCCTAGCCTCATACCTACTCATGGCGACACCGCCGGGAAACGTCTTTTGCTCGACCAGGTTCAGGTTCACCCGGCTGTCCAGTGCGGTAAAGAACGGTGTGCCGCCGCCCACCAGGACAGGATGGGTGACCAGTGCGTACTCATCGATGAGCCCGGCCCGCATGGCCGCCGCGGCCAGGGTTGCGCCCCCGATGCTCATCGGACCGCCGTCGTCGGCCTTGAGC
>NZ_JBFTNO010000281.1:0-2721 GCF_056397525.1 Arthrobacter sp. 05L45_2
GGTCCCTGCAGCGCGCGGCGTTGTAGGGGACCGTTTCCCTGACCGTTCCGCTGGCCCCGACGGACATGCCCATCCCTTGATCCGGTCGATGGACATGTCCAGGTACAGCCTCGCCCGAGACCGGCATGCCCATTTCTTGCTCCGGTTGAGGGGCATGTCCATCTTTCGCGGCCACCAATGGGCATTTACTAGATATGTCCAGTGCTCGGCGCGGGTAATGAGCATGTCCATCCCTGGGGCACATGCGAAGGGCATGCCCACGCATCGTCGCCTCCGAGTGAGGGACATGCTCATTCGTTGACCAGGGAGGCGGGCATGCTGCTTCACCTGCCCGGCCGACGGGCATGTTGCTTCACTTGCCCGGCCGACGGGCATGCCCTAGTGCAGCCTCGCCCAAGACCGGCATGTCCATTCTTCGCAGCTACCAACCGGCACACACTGCAGTTATGCCCAGTCATCAATCCGGAGATTGAGCATGTCAATCCTCCGGCGTGAGTGACGAGCATGTCCGAGTCCAAGCCCCACCTCGCGCCGGGCATGCTCGTCCCCAGAACGGAGAGACGGACATGTCCATCCCTGGACAGCAGGGATGAGCATGTTCAGCCACAGCCGTTTCTTGTGACGCACATGTCCATTGTTCACAGCGGCCAGTGGACATTTAGTGGTTATGTCCAGTGCTCGATCCTGCAAATGAGCATGTCCATCCCTGGGGCTGTGAGACGGACATGCTCCGCCCGGTAGGGGGGGCGACGGGCGCAGCCCAGGGAGCAGGAGCGCACCCACCCCATGCGGCCGGCCCGTTTTAGCGACCCGGCCCGCCCCCAGCGACCCGGCCCACCCCTCAGCGACCCGGCCCGCCCCCTCAGCGACACGGCCCGCCCCCTCAGCGACACGGCCGCCCCTCAGCGACCCGGTCCACCTAGTGACCAGACCTCGTAGCCCCCGCCGCCCCAACTCCAACCACCCCGCACCAACACCCACCCCCGGTCAAAAGTGCCGAAGATCCGGGGGAAATCGCGAAGAAAACGCCAAGTTCACCCGGTTCGTGTAAATTTTGTGTCTCAACTCACAAGATTGGACGATTCGCCCGCGGTCTTCTGGTTGAATCTAGGAATCAGGACATGGTGCTGCCCAACGAGTCAAGCTACTTCGGGCTGCGCACTAGTACTCATCGAACAGAAAGTTCACAGATGGCAATGAACAAAAAAGCCCTGCAGAGCGCCATCGCGCTCGCCGGGGTTTCCGCCTTTGCACTCACAGCCTGCACCGGACCTTCCGGCGGCGGAACGTCCTCCGGCGGTGCTGCAGGAGGCTCCATTACGTACGGCACCACGGACAAGGTGGTCACCCTCGACCCCGCCGGCTCTTACGACGCCGGTTCCTTCATGGTGATGAACCAGATCTACCCGTTCCTGATGAACTCGAAGCCCGGCACGGCCGACTCCAGCCCGGACATCGCSGARTCCGCGTCCTTCACGAGCCCGACGGAGTACACCGTCAAGCTCAAGTCCGGCCTCAAGTTCGCCAACGGCCACGCCCTCACGTCCTCTGACGTGAAGTTCTCGATCGACCGCGTCCTGAAGATCAATGACGACAACGGCCCGGCCTCCCTGCTGGGCAACCTCGCCTCGGTGGAAGCCAAAGACGACTCCACCGTGGTCTTCAAGCTCAAGCAGGGCAACGACCAGGTCTTCCCCGGCGTGCTCGCTGCCAACGCCGGCCCGATCGTCGACGAAGAGGTCTTCCCGGCCGACAAGCTGATGAGCGATGACGACATCGTCAAGGCCAAGCCCTTCGCCGGCCAGTACACGATCGAAAGCTACAAGAAGAACGAGCTCATCAGCCTCAAGTCCAACCCGGACTACAAGGGTCTGCTCGGCAAGCCGGCGAACGACAGCGCCACGATCAAGTACTACGCCGACTCGAACAACCTCAAGCTCGATGTCCAGCAGGGCAACATCGACGTCGCCGGCCGCAGCCTGACCGCAACCGACGCCGCCGACCTCGAGAAGGACTCCAAGGTCACCGTCCACAAGGGCCCGGGTGGCGAGCTGCGCTACATCGTCTTCAACTTCGACACCATGCCGTTCGGTGCCAAGTCCGCTGACGCCGACCCGAAGAAGGCTCTCGCTGTCCGCCAGGCCATGGCCGACATCGTTGACCGCGATGCGATCGCCARCCAGGTCTACAAGGGCACGTACCTGCCCGCGTACTCCGTCGTTCCCGACGGCTTCGTCGGCGCCATCACGCCGCTCAAGGACATGTACGGCGACGGCAGCGGCAAGCCCAGCCTGGACAAGGCCAAGAAGGCCTTCAGCGACGCCGGCGTCACCGCTCCGGTCACCCTGAAGCTGCAGTACAACCCGGACCACTACGGCAAGTCCTCCGGCGACGAATACGCCATGATCAAGGAACAGCTGGAGAAGTCCGGCCTGTTCAAGGTCGACCTGCAGTCCACCGAGTGGGTCACCTACTCCAAGGACCGCACCAAGGACGTCTACCCGGTCTACCAGCTCGGCTGGTTCCCGGATTACTCCGACGCCGACAACTACCTGACCCCGTTCTTCATCCCGGGCAACTTCCTCAAGAACCACTACGAGAACGCCGCCGTCACCGATCTGATCAAAAAGCAGCTCACGACGGTGGACAAGACGGAGCGCGAAAAGGTACTCGGTGACGCCCAGACGGCCGTCGCCAAGGACCTCTCCACGCTGCCGCTGC
>NZ_JBFTNO010000282.1:0-4140 GCF_056397525.1 Arthrobacter sp. 05L45_2
GGCCGCGATTTGCCGTTCCCGGTCGGTCAGCAGCGGGCCCTGGGTCCGGGGAACGATTGGAAGCGTCGGAACGGACTCGGACAGGGATTCCAGCATTTTGTGTGCTGCGGTGGCGCTGGTTGCGAGCCCGGCAGCCTTCGCAAAGTCGAAGGCGAGCGCGGCGCACCGGGCCTGGACGGCGTCGAGCTCCATGGTGGCGGAGAGTTCGGCGGCCGCCAGCATGGTGGCGGCGTCCTTCTTGCGGCTCCCGACGGCCACCAGCCTGGACAGTTCGGCGAGCGGTCCCTGCCGGAAGCCGGCGATGTCCTCCATGAAGTGGAAGTCCTTCGCGGTGCCGTTGACGGTGGCCCCCAGCATGCAGATCCCGGCCAGGGTGTACCGGCCGCGGCGGTAGTGCCCTTCGGCGGCGTGCACCAGCCGGTCCTTCGCGTTCGGGTCGCCCAGCCAGCGCGAGGCCATGTCCATGCAGAACTCGGTGGAGCTGCTGACCACAAAGCGGGCYGGGCCGTCGGCGGACCGGGCCCGGTCCAGGTAGACGGTGGCCTGCATGGAGTTGCCCGTCTGGGCGTAGGCGAACGCGGTCGCCGCGTAGGCCTGCCGGAGCGCGTGCAGGCTGGTGCGGACCTCAAGCTGGGCGATGGCGGCCAGCAGCGGGTCCAGGGCCAGGTAGCCCCGGCCCGCGTACACGTAGGCCAGCCCGACGGCGAGGTCGGTCGCGGCGCTCCCGGAGTGGAGGCCGTGGCCGGCCCGGCCGCTGGCATCCTTGAGCATGTCGATGCTCTGGCGCCACTGGCCGGAGAGGAGCAGGACGTTGAAGGCGCGCCAGGCGAAGTTCTCCCGGATCCGGGGAACGTTGGACCATTCACCGAGCCGGCCGCCGATCTCGCGCATCAGCTGCCGGGACTCGACCTCCTTGCCGGTCATGCAGAGGGCTTCCATCAGGATGATCGAGGCCCGCAGCCGGTGGACCGGGTCGAGGGCGTCGGCGTCGGAGGACGCGGCGGCCGCGCTGAGCCGCTCCATCATGGGTTCGTAGTCGCCAACGAAGGAGAGGTAGTTGAACTCGCACAGGTCCAGGCTTAGTCCGGCGCGGGCCAGGGAGTCGGCCGGGGCGGATTCCTGCCCGAAATCCTGGAGCCGGAGCCTTGCCTGCCGGATCAGTTCGGGGACCTTCCCGCAGCGGTCCTCCAGCCAGGCCATGCAATCGGCTTTGGCCGTGATCAGGTCGGCGAACGGTTCCGGTTCCAGCCGGTTGATCTGTTCCTCGGAGATGTCATCAAGGGAGGACATGGCCTGCAGCGGAAGGCCCAGCTGAAGGTAGGCGGCGGCTTTCTGCTGCTGCCCGGCGGACCATTCCTTATCGCTGGGACTGATGTCGCCGGCGCATTTGAKGGCGAACTTGGGGTCGAAAAGCAGGACGGCGGCCTGCGCTGCCGCCAGGGCGTGGGAGGGGGCAAGCTCGGCATGGCAGTCGTGGGTCCACGCGGCGTAGGCCAGGAGGTCCTCCACCGTGAGCTCCGCGAGCTCATGGGCCTGGTGCCCGGGCACCTTGTCCCGCAGTTCCAGCCGGCGTTCCACGGTGAGCCAGTTCCGGACGATGTCCCCCAGGTAGCGGTCCCCCAGCGTCACGTGGTGCTGGTCGGTGCGGTCGACGACGATCTGGCCGGCCTCTTCCATGTCCGCGATCAACCCGGGGCCGTACATCCGGGCCAGCCTGGTCAGGGACATGCTGCGGGCACAGGACAGGACCTCGATCACTTCCCGGGCCTCGGGCGATTCCCGGGCATAGCGCGCCCTGACGATGTCCTCCAGCGCTGTCCTCCCGTCGAGGACAACTTCGTCCACCAGGGTCCATACCTCGCCGGCGAGCACCAGGTTGCCGCGTTCGATTTGTTCGGACACCACAGCCTGCAGCAGGGTGGGGCTGCCGCCGACCAGCTGATGCATCTGGCTCGCCAGGGCGGTGGAAACCCGGTGGCCCAGCGCGGCCTGCAGCACTTCCTGGGTCTCGATCTCCGTCATGGTGGACAGCCGGACCTCCGCCAGCTGCCCGGAGGTGATGAGCCAGTAGAAGTCCGGCGGCAGGTCCGTGGTGCGCTGCGCGGTGGCCACGAGCCGTGCCGTCCCGGTCTGCAGCAGGTTCAGCAGCACACCGGTGCTTTGTTCGTCCAGGGACCCGGCGTTGTCCAGCAGGATCACGCACTTGCGTCCCCCGGCGTCGTTGCGGATCAGCGAGGTCATGCCGTGCAGGATGGCGGTGGGCGAGCCGAGGGCACTCTGCGGCAGCCGCGCGAGCGTAAAGGCGAGGCAGCCGTAAGGCGTCGCCGGGCCGGAGGTCCGCAGCTGCAGGGTGAAGACGTCGGGGCCAAAACCGGCCAGTGCACTGCGGCCGACGAGGGACTTTCCGACGCCCCGGTCGCCGGTGATGACAACGCCCATGCTTCCGGGCGCGGCGAGGTCGTGCCGGACACGGTCGGCGTCAGCGCCGCGTGCCAGCCCGGACCACGCGTGCCTGCTCACCGGCCTCCCAGCCTGATGAACGTCGGCACGTGGCAGTGCAGTGGAAACATTTCCCCAGCCCAGTGAATCCCTCGACATCCAGTTTCCTTCGTACCGCTCTGCGGGCGGCCCCAATACCGTCCGCCTAGAAGTAGCCTAACCCTGGCGGGGTGAAACTTTTGCTGGGCCGGCTGCAGGCCCTCCCGGACCAGCGCCTCCACGGCGTCGGCGGCGGAGTCGATCAGGAAGGGCAGTTCCTTTTTCTCCGGCCCGGAGAAGTCACGAAGCACAAAATCGGCGGTGTCCATCCGGCCGGGCGGACGGCCGACCCCGACGCGTACCCGCAGGTAGTCCTTGGTGGCCAGCGCCTTGGAGATGTCGCGCAGGCCGTTGTGGCCGCCTTCGCCGCCGCCGATCTTGAGCTTGATGGTGTTGAACGGGATGTCGATCTCGTCGTGGACGGCAATGACGTTGGCCGGTCCGATGTCGTAGAACTTCGAAAGCGCGGAGACGGGGCCGCCGGAGACGTTCATGTAGCTCATCGGCTTCGCCAGCACCACCCGGGGACCGCCGATGCCCAGCCTGCCCTCGAGGACCTGGGCCCGGGACTTGTGGGACTTGAAGCCGCCGCCCACCCGGTGTGCGAGTTCGTCGAGCACCATCTGCCCGACGTTATGCCGGTTGTGGGCATACTCGGACCCCGGATTGCCGAGGCCTACGATCAGCCAGGTATCAGTCATTGGATCCATCCTTCGTGGGGGCGTCGGGCCAGGGGCGGGGCAGAGACGACGGTGGCCGGGCCCCACTGGGACCCGGCCACCTGAGAATACGCCGGAATTACTCGGCAGCAGCCTCGGAGTTCTCTTCGCCTTCGGCGGCTTCGGCGGGCGGAGCCTCTTCGCCGGTCTCTTCTTCCTCGACGATTTCGACGGCCTCGGAGACGTTGACCACCAGGGCGTCAGCGTCTGCCAGCAGGACGGTGCCCTTCGGCAGCACGACGTCGGAGGCGTGGATGTGCTCGCCGGCGGCGCGGCCTTCGACGCTGACCTCGACGGCGGTCGGCAGGTGGGTTGCCTCGGCCTCAAGGGAGATGGTGGTCATCTCGAGGTTGTGGACGTTGCCCGGGGCGACCTCGCCGGTGACGTGCACGGGGACGTCGACGGTGACCTTTTCGCCCTTACGGACGGTCAGCAGGTCGATGTGCTCGATGATCTGCTTGATCGGGTTGCGCTGGATGTCCTTGACCAGGGCCAGGCGCTCTTCGCCGTTGATGTCCAGGGACAGCAGGGCGTTGGCGGTGCGGACAGCCAGGGTGGTTGCCTTGGCCGGCAGGGTGATGTGGATCGGCTCGGCGCCGTGGCCGTAGATGACGGCCGGGATCAGGTTGGCCATGCGGGCGCGGCGGGCGAAGCCCTTGCCGAATTCGGTGCGTACTTCTGCTGCGAGCTTCTGCTCAGACATGGAAATCTCCTGTGGGATGAACGGTGTTCAGCAAGGGCGGAGGTCTGTCAGCGACCTTCAACGCGGGGCGGACGGGCCGCCCATCAGAAGGGAGATTCAGACCCAGTCGATAACGGAGACCGGAATTCCGGTGCTCTCCCTCGCCAAGGTATCGAAAAAGAGTTTAGCAGTGCCGGGCCC
>NZ_JBFTNO010000283.1:0-2633 GCF_056397525.1 Arthrobacter sp. 05L45_2
GGTCTCATCGGCGGTCTCATCGGCGCCACGGGTTTCATCGGCGCCAGGTTCGGTTGCGACGTCGGGATCGACCTCGTCGGCCCGGCGGAGCTGCTCTTCGGCGCCCATCCGGGCTGTTTCGGCTTCCTGCTGGGTGCCGCGGGCCTGCAGGCGCAGCCGTTCGGCCTCGACCTCGGCTGCCTTCGCGTCGGCTTCGGCGCGGGCTGCCTTGGCTTCGTGGTCCCTGGCGGCCAGCTGGTCGGCCTCGGCCCTTTCACGCATTTCTGCGGCCCGGTTCCGGTCCGCGTCGGTCTTGCGCTTGCGGCTGAAATAGATTGCCACCGCAACGATCGCGAGCACCACAACGATGCCGATAATGATCCCTACGAGCTGTCCTGAATCCACGGTGATTCACCTTTTCCTTCGGTAGCTAAGTAACACCGGCAGTAAAAGCAATTACAGCATTAGTAAACAACACAAACGGGTCGCTGGCCATGGAATAGCCCGCCCTTGGGCGCTACTTCGCGCGCGGAACCGTGAAGTGGGTCAGCCGCGCGTCCTGGCCGTCCAGCTCGGCCCAGGACTTTTCGGTTTCCAGGACAGTCAGGCCGCTGGTGGGGTAGCGGGTGGCGGCGTCCATGTAGGCGTCATGGTTCGAATCGCGGGACGCCAGATGCATGGCGAGGTCCTGCACGCCGGGCATGTGGGAAATCACCATAAGGGTGGTCACGGTATCCGGGACATGGTTGATGACTGCCAGCATGTGCAGGGCCGAGGCTCCGTAGAGGCCGTCCTCGAGTTTCGGGGTCGGCGCCTTGTCCCCCAGTTCGCTGCACACCCAGGTGCAGGTCTGGCGGGTGCGGAGGGCGCTGGAGCACAGGATGAAGTCGGGGACGACGCCGTGCTTCAGGAGCCAGCGTCCGGCCAGCGGCGCTTCCCGGTGTCCGCGCTCTTCCAGCGGCCGGTCGTGATCCGCGACGCCGCCCGGCCAGTCCGCTTTGGCGTGCCGCATGAGCACCAGCTGTTTGATGTGATGCGCGCTCATGGCTCAATCCTAGTGCGGCCAGCCGCCGCGATTCCCCCGTTCCCCCGCCCACCCCAGCCGCGGAGGCCCAAACCCCACAAGGCCGTACCCGCGCAGAGAGGCAGTGCCTTTTGCGAGGGCGCTGAAGCGCAGCGGCACATCCCGAAAGCGCCGTTGTTGCGCGAGGAACGAGGGCAGGCGCCGAGGGATCGTGCCGCGAAAGCGAAAAGCGCCCGCCCCGAGAGGGGACGGGCGCTTCGCACAAGCCAGCCTAGATGGAGTATTCCGGAGCGGCCCAGACTACAACTTCGGGGTGCTCGTAGAACCGGTAGCCCTGGCCGCGCACGGTCCGGACGGTGTTGGCCAGGCGGCCGAGCTTGGAGCGCAGGCGCCGGATGTGCACGTCGATGGTGCGCTCGTTGGGAACCTCTTCGGCGTTCCGCCACAGGCCCTCAAGCAGTTCATCGCGGCCGACGGTGCGGGTGCCGTTCTCGACGAGGTAGTTCAGGAGCTCGAATTCCTTGAAGGTAAGGTTCAGCGATTCGCCGTCGAGCGCCACTTCACGGCGGGCAAGGTCAATAAGCACGCCGGACGGGCGCGGATCCTGGGGCTGCTGCAGCCGCGCGTTCTCGGCGCGCTGGCGGGCCCCCGCCGTCGGATCGCCGAAGGTGGACCGGACGACGTCGAGCGCGGACCCCGGGGCGGACGCCGGGGCGAYGGCGACGGCGGCGTAGCTCTCGGCACCGGAGACCAGGGACTGGGYGTAGGCGCGGATTTCCTGGGCGAGCTTGGCGATGGAAGTGCCGGCAGCCGCCGCGGTCTCCTCGTCAATGCCCATGTAGAGCACAAATCCGCGGGCCACGTTGTCGTTCGGCACGGGACGGACCGGGCCGCCTGCGCCCGGGGCGATCACCGGGGTGGGAGCCGTGGCCGGAGCAGACTCGGCCGCGGGGACGGCGCGGAGCTGGCCGTAGGAATTCGGGTTGTAGCCCTGCGCGGCATAGCCCGGGGCGGGAAAGCTGTTGCCGGATGCGGCAGGGCCAAAGCTGGGACGGCCGCCGAAACCCTGGCGGAGGCCCGCCTGGCCGGCCTTATTGGCGTTACGGACGGAGATGTGGACGTATCCGGATGCAACTGACATGGAATGCTTACCTCAATGTGAATGGCCGTCATCGCGGCTCGAATGCTGATTTCCCCGCAATGAAAACTGGGGAGGGGCGCCCGACGCTGGGCTGGGGGCGAATGCCTATAAACGTTCTGGGGTGTAGAAGTTAGGCGTGCATTCGACAACAGCGCATCTCAGTACCAGCTGGTGCGCTGATCCCGGAAGCTGCGGCTGCAGGTGCTGTTGAGTTCTTGTTCACAATTGAAGTGTGCAACGTAACAATGAGAACTAGCAAGTAACAATGGACTGCCAAGTCCGCATTGTGAGACAAAAAGGGCGATTGTAGCGCAAATCACAATTCTGGCGAGCCCATAAAAAGTCAGCATACTTGCGATACAGGCGCGGTTTGGCCGGTATTATCCGAAGATTGTTCGGGCTGAGCGGCCCATGACCGCTGTCGGTTCATCTACAGCCAGAATGGCGAAATCACCCCTCGGGCTCCCGGGGCCGCGCAGGAGTCCACGG
>NZ_JBFTNO010000284.1:0-2619 GCF_056397525.1 Arthrobacter sp. 05L45_2
GAGTTTGCGCAGCAGCTCCACGGCCTCGGGGGTAAGGGCCACCCGGGAAAAGTCCTCGCCGGGCTGCGTCACTGCGGCGTCGAGCCTGCTTTGGGTCATCGTGGCTGCTCCTGGAAGTGGGGTGGGAGTCGGGGTGGCTGGTGGGGGTTGGGGGGTGGCGCCTGGTGGGGAATCAGACGAGCAACGGGGACCGGCGAAGCGGGGCGGACCTGTCCGGTCCGCCCCGCCGCGCGGGCCGCGCGGGTTTAGAAGAAGCCGAGCTTGTTCTCGTTGTAGCTGACCAGGAGGTTCTTGGTCTGCTGGTAGTGGTCCAGCATCATGGCGTGGTTCTCGCGGCCGATGCCGGAGGACTTGTACCCGCCGAACGCGGCACCGGCCGGGTAAGCGTGGTAGTTGTTGACCCACACCCGGCCCGCCTGGATTTCGCGGCCGGCACGGTATGCGACGTTGCCGTTGCGGGACCAGACGCCGGCGCCGAGGCCGTAGAGGGTGTCGTTGGCGATGCCCATGGCGTCGTTGTAGTCGCTGAAGCGGGTCACCGAGACCACCGGGCCGAAGATCTCCTCCTGGAAGATCCGCATCTTGTTGTGGCCTTCGAAGATGGTGGGCTGGACGTAGTAGCCGCCCGCCAGGTCGCCGGAGAGCTCGGCGCGGGCGCCGCCGGTCAGGGCCTTGGCGCCCTCCTGCTGGCCGATGTCGATGTAGGAGAGGATCTTCTCGAGCTGGTCGTTGGAGGCTTGGGCGCCGAGCTGGGTGTCGGTGTCCAGCGGGTTGCCCTGGATGATCTTCTGGGTGCGGGCCAGCGCGTCGGCCATGAAGGAGTCGTAGATGCCTTCCTGGACCAGGGCGCGGGACGGGCAGGTGCAGACTTCACCCTGGTTGAAGGCGAAGAGCGTGAAGCCTTCCAGGGCTTTGTCGTAGAAGGCGTCGTTGGTGTCGGCGACGTCGTTGAAGAAGATGTTGGGGCTCTTGCCGCCGAGCTCCAGGGTGACCGGAATCAGGTTCTGGGACGCGTACTGGCTGATCAGGCGGCCGGTGGTGGTCTCGCCGGTGAAGGCGATCTTGCGGATCCGGGGGCTGGAGGCGAGCGGCTTCCCGGCCTCCACGCCGAAGCCGTTGACCACGTTGACCACGCCGGCGGGCAGCAGGTCGCTGATCAGTTCCATCAGCACCAGGATGGAGGACGGTGTCTGCTCGGCGGGTTTGAGGACGACGGCGTTACCGGCGGCCAGCGCCGGAGCCAGCTTCCAGACGGCCATCAGGATGGGGAAGTTCCACGGGATGATCTGGCCGACGACGCCGAGCGGCTCGTGGTAGTGGTAGGCGGTGGTGTCGTCGTCGAGCTGGGAGAGCCGGCCCTCCTGGGCGCGGACGGCCGACGCGAAGTACCGGAAGTGGTCGGCGGCGAGCGGGATGTCGGCGTTCAGGGTTTCGCGGATCGGTTTGCCGTTGTCCCAGGACTCGGCGACGGCGAGCATCTCGGTGTTCTCGTCGATCCGGTCGGCGATCTTGTTCAGGATGGCTGCGCGCTCGGCGACGGAGGTTTTGCCCCACGAGGGCGCCACCTTGTGCGCGGCGTCAAGCGCGAGTTCGATGTCCTCTGCGGTACCGCGGGCCACCTCGCAGAAGGCCTTGCCGGTCACCGGGGTGATGTTTTCGAAGTACTGGCCCTTGACCGGGGCGACCCATTCGCCGCCGATCCAGTTCTCGTAGCGGTCCTTGAAGGTGACCTTCGAACCATCGGTACCGGGCTGTGCGTAGACGGTCATTGCGAGCTCCTTTGCTGTGCAAGATGGGTGGCGGGAGCGGCACAGGTGTCCTGCGGCCGCCGCTGGCACCAGCCTAGGAGCGCCGGGGTTGCAAGAAGGTTGCATCCCTGTGAGCCGGATCACGCCGCCCGGCAGACCCCGGCAGGGACCCTCCCGGATTGTGCGCGCAGGGTGTGGTCAGGCGCTGAGTTCGGCTTCGAGCCGTTCGAGGTCCGCGACGACGGCGGCCCGCTTGGGTGAGCGCGGCGGCAGCAGCTTCAGCGCGGCAGTCCGGACCTCGACGTCGTCCGCGGCTTCCGGCAGCCCGGCGTACTTCAGCAGCGACTCGGCGCTGCCGTCGGTGAGCACGGCCTCCCGCAGCAGGGACGAGACCCGGTGGCGGAGCGCGTTGATCCCCGGCGCCTCGGAGCGCGGCAGGACGGAGCCCCGGTAGATCTCGAGCGCGATCCGGTGCGCGCCGCGCTGCAGGCAGCTGAGGACCTGGCCGGAATCCGGGACCAGGTCCAGCGGCAGCCGGTAAGGGCGGGACTCCGGGACGGCGTCGGGGTTGAGTTGCTGCAGGACCTTCCGCAGCCGCACCATCTCGGCACGCAGGGTCATGGTGGAACCGTCACGCGGGTAGAGCAGGGCGCTGAGCTCCTCCGCGGTCAGGCCGTCCGGGTGGGTGCTGAGCAGCGCCAGGATCTCGCTGTGCCGGGCGGAGAGTGTCACGGTGCGCCCATCGATACTGAGCAGCGCCTGGTCGCGGCCGAGCAGTTGCAGGCTGTTCCGGTAGAGGCTGCCGGTGGCGGGCCGGCCGGTCCGCCGTGCGGCACCCGCGTGGGCGGCCGGCGTGCCGGGGGTCCGGCGC
>NZ_JBFTNO010000285.1:0-2610 GCF_056397525.1 Arthrobacter sp. 05L45_2
CCGGTATGCTGCTGGCCCGCGGTGCCTTCGGCCGCCGCGGGGCCTACCTGCCGGCCGCCATCCAGGCCACCATCGCCATCGGCTGGTCAGCGGTCAACACCTGGGTGATCCTGGACCTGATCCTGGCGCTCTTCGGAATGATCGGCTGGGTYGACCCCAGCCAGCCCAACATCATGGTCCGCATCCTCGTCGCCGCGGTCATCATGACGGTCCAGGTGGCCATTTGCTACCGCGGCTACCGCGCCATCTCGAAGTTCGAGCGGATCACCATGCCGCCCACCATCCTGGTGCTGGTAGGGATGTCGATCGTCGCCTGGACGCAGCTGGACATCAACTGGAGCTACGCCGGCCCGGCCGGCGCGGTCCTGGAAGGGCTGCCGCGCCTTGCGGCCATGTCCTCGATCATGACCGTCATCGGCATCGGCTGGGGCATCGGCTGGTTCACCTACGCACCGGACTACTCGCGGTTCGTCAGCCGCAAGGTCAAACCCGCCAAGCTGTTCATCGTCAGCGTCCTGGGACAGTTCCTGCCGGTGGTCTGGCTGGGTGTCCTCGGCGCGAGCCTCGCCACCAAAAACGGCCAGGCCGACCCCGGCGAACTAATCGTCTCCAACTTCGGCACCCTGGCCATCCCGGTGATCCTGCTGGTCATCCACGGGCCGATCGCCACCAACATCATCAACCTCTACACCTTCGGCGTCGCTTTCCAGGCCCTCGATGTGAAGATCTCACGGCGCAAACTGTCCGTGATGGTCGGGATCCTGTCCATGTTCGCGGTCATCGGGTTTATGTTCGCCGAGGACTTCGCGATGATCCTGGACACCTGGCTGGGCGCCATCGTGGCCTGGGTGGCAACCTGGGGCGGCATCATGGCCGTCCACTACTTCATCTTCGAGCGGCACCACAAGGACTTCTCCTACCTCTTCCTCGACTCGAAGAAGACCGCCCTCAAGTCCGTGAACCCGGCAGCGTTCATCGCCTTCTTCGCCGGAATCCTCATGACCTGGCTCTTTATGTACGGCGGCATCCCCGCCCTGCAGGGACCCATCGCAACAGCCATGGGCGGCGTARACTTCTCCTGGCTCGCCGGAACCCTCACCTCCGCCGCCATCTACTTCGCCCTCGGCTACGCCCGCTTCCGCCGCCGCATCAGGGCCGGCGTACCGCTGGGCATCCGCCTCGACCTGGAGGAAGAAGCCGTCCTGGCCGAACACGGCGACGCCTGCGAGGACAAGCACAGCGCCCCTGCACCGGCCGCCGTCGGCTCATAACCCCCACGCCACCTGACTATCCACCACCACGCAAAGGAATACCTGTGACCATCACAACCTCCGCCCCCGCCTCGAACGTCTCCGAGCTGGAGCGACTGAAGACCTTGAACAACGGGCAGAAGGTCAGCCTGACGTTCTCCGACAGCGAGTTTGAGCGCCGCCTGGCCGGCCTCCGCAGCATCATGGCCGAGAAGGACCTCGACGCCGTCGTCCTCACCAGCTACCACTCCATCAAGTACTACTCCGACTTCCTCTTCACCTACTTCGGCCGCTCCTACGCCATGGTGGTCACCAAGGACGACACCGTGACCGTCACGGCGAACATCGACGCCGGCATGCCCTGGCGGCGCAGCTACGGCGACAACGTGGTCTACACGGACTGGCGCCGGGACAATTACATCTTCGCCATCCAGGAGGCGCTGCGGACCCGCGGCATCAGCCCCCGCCGGCTCGGCGTCGAAGACGATTCCCTGCCGCTGGACAACCGGAACAAGATCCAGGCGGCCTTTGCCTCGGCAACCCTGGTGGACGTCGCCCAGGCCGCCATGCGGCAGCGGATGATCAAGTCAGCCGAGGAGATTGAGGTCATCAAGCACGGTGCCCGGATCGGCGACCTCGGAGGCGAAGCCATCCGCAACGCCATCACCGCCGGGATCACCGAGTACGAGGTCGCCCTGATCGGCACCGAGGCCATGGTCCACGAGATCGCCCGCACGTTCCCCGACTCGGAAATCCGCGACACCTGGGTGTGGTTCCAGTCCGGCATCAACACCGACGGCGCCCACAACTGGGCCACCACCCGCAAGATCCAGGAACACGACATCCTGTCCCTGAACTGCTTCCCCATGACCTCCGGGTACTACACCGCCCTGGAACGGACCCTGTTCTACGGCGAACCGGATGCCCGCTCCCTGGAGCTGTGGAACATCAACGTCGAGGTCCACAAGCGCGGCCTGGAACTGATCAAGCCCGGCGCCGTCTGCAAGGACATCGCCGCGGAACTGAACGAAATCTACGTCGGCCACGGGCTGCTGGCCAACCGGACGTTCGGCTACGGTCACTCCTTCGGCGTCCTGAGCCACTACTACGGCCGCGAAGCCGGACTGGAGCTCCGCGAGGACATCGACACCGTGCTGGAACCGGGCATGGTGGTGTCCATGGAACCGATGATCACCGTCCTGGACGGCCAGCCCGGCGCCGGCGGCTACCGGGAGCACGACATCCTGGTGGTCGGCGACGACGGCGCCGAGAACATCACCAAGTTCCCGTTCGGCCCCGAATACAACATCATCGGCGCCTGACAGCAGCGTTTGCGCACACCCTGCGGGTGCGGCGCCAC
>NZ_JBFTNO010000286.1:0-2608 GCF_056397525.1 Arthrobacter sp. 05L45_2
CCCATCCTGCTGACGGTCCTGCGCCTGCTGCAGGGCTTCGGCGCCGGAGCCGAATGGGCCGGTGCGGCCGTCATCTCCATCGAACACGCCCCTGCCGGACGCAGCGGATTCTTCGGAAGCTTCACCCAGATGGGCGTCCCGGCGGGCATGCTGCTGGCCAACTCCAGCGTCCTTGCCGTCAAGGCCGCCGTACCGGCGGAGGTCTTCGAATCCTGGGCCTGGCGCCTTCCGTTCCTGCTGAGCGTGATCCTGATCATCACCGGCATGATCGTCCGCACCAAGCTTGAAGACTCGAACGACTTCAAGGAACTCGTGGCGACGAACCAGACCGCCAAGAAGCCGCTGGGCGAGGCCATGAAGAAGGAAACCAAGGGGATCTGGCTTGTTGTCGGCATGCGCCTGGCAGAGAACTCCGCGTTTTACCTGTACTCGACGTTCTCCGTGGTCTACATCATGAAGACGTTTGGAGCCGAACGCGCCAACCAGGGCACGATGTCCGTTCTGGTTGCCTCGGGCATCGGCGTCTTTGCCGTCCCGCTGTGGGCGATCCTCTCGGACAAGATCGGGCGCAAGCCGCTGTACCTGTTCGGTTCCATCGGCGGGCTCCTGTTCTTCCCGCTCTACTTCGTCATGACGGACACCGGCAGCGCATTGCTGGCAACCCTCGCCATCATCATCGGGCTCGCGGTGTTCCACAACTCGATGTACGGCCCGCAGGCAGCCTTCTTTGCTGAGCTGTTCTCCACCAAGCTTCGCTACAGCGGCGCGTCCATGGGCTACCAGTTCGGCTCGGTCCTGGCCGGCGGCATCGCGCCCCTCGTGGCCGTCGCGCTGCTCACGGCCGGTAACGGCAAGCCGGGCTGGGTGATCCTGTACTTCAGCATCATCGGCGTCATCACCGTCGTCGCAACCCTGCTCGCCCCCGAAACGCTCGAAAAGCTGGACCGGCGCATCACCGCCGCCCAGGAGCTGGACGAGAAAAACGCAGCGATTGCACAGGAGCGCGTCAGCGCCAACTGATACTCCCTGAAGTAAGGCGGGCGTCGTCCGGGTCGAAGGTGGACCCGGACGACGCTCTTCTTTTTTGGGCGACGCGGTCCGCGCGCAGGACGTCTCTGCACTGGCGTTGCGCTCCGGCGGCGGCCGCTTGAGCTGTTCCCTTTAAGTTCCCGCGCCTGGAAATGAGGCCGCGCGGCCGTGCGAGGATGTCCGAATGGAACCGACGTCGAAAGTACTGCGCTATGCCGCCTTCACCACCACCCCCGACGGCGGAAATCCGGCGGGAGTGGTCCTGGACGCAACCCGGCTCGATGACGCCCGGATGCAGGCCATCGCGGCGGACGTCGGCTATGCGGAAACGGTCTTTGTCACCGAGACGTCCGTTGACGGGGATTCCCGGCGAAACCGGGTGCGGTACTTCTCCCCCATCGCCGAGGTGCCGTTCTGCGGCCATGCCACGATTGCGTTGGCCGTCGCACTGTCAGGGCGCGACGGCGTGGRCACCTTCATCTTCGACACCCCGGTGGGGCCCGTCGCGATCGAGACGGCGGCCCAGGGCGAGTCGGTTACCGCATCCTTCACCAGCGTGGAGCCCCGGGTGGCCGAGTTCCCCGACGGTGTCCTGAACACCCTGCTCGGGCTGCTCGGCGTTGGCCGGGCCGCACTGGACCCCGCGTACCCTCCGATGATCACTTTTGCCGGGAACTGGCACCCTGTCCTCGTCTTCGCAGAACGGGACACCTTCGACTCGTTCGTTTTTGACCCGGATTCCATGCGCACGCTGATGGACGCCCAAAACTGGGCCGGCACCGTCACGACGCTGTATGAGATGAAAGCCCACGAAACGGGCCCGGGCGAGTTCGACGCGCGCAACCTCTTCCCGGTGGGCGCCATCACCGAAGACCCGGCGACCGGCTCCGCTGCCGCTTCGTTCGGCGGCTACCTCCGCTTGCTCTCGCTCGTGGAGCCGCCCAGCCGCGTGATCGTGCACCAGGGCAGCCATGTCGGCCGCCCCAGCGTGCTCACCGTCGACATTCCTCAGACCGGCGGGATCGTCGTGAGCGGTGGAGCCGTCGAGATCAGCTGAATTCCCTACCGGAAGGGGCAAGAAGCGTGGCAGAGTAGCCGCGATGGCAACCTTCGATCAGTCCGGTGACCTCCAGGGCGCGACCTTCACCGGCGTGAACCTCCGGGGCGCCCGTTTCGTCCGGTCCGATCTGTCCGGCTCGGTGATGCGCGGCGTGGATGCAGCCGGGGCCGACATCGGTGCGCCGTGGCTGCAGGAGGACGGCGGCATACTGCTGGTCAACGGCCTCGACGTCGTCCCCTTGGTCGAGGCAGAGCTCAACCGCCGCTTCCCCGGCCGGGCCGCGCGGGGCGCCCGGGACCCGGACGGTCTCCCTGCGGCTTGGGCCGCGTTGGAGCTGGCCTGGCAGGCGGCGCTGGAACGGGTTGCGGCGATGCCGGCCGGGACGGTTGACGTCTCCGTGGACGGCGAGTGGTCCTTCGCCCAGACCCTGCGCCACCTGGTGATGGCAACGGACACGTGGCTGGGCCGAGGCATCCTGGAGCTGGAGCGTCCGTACCACCCGCTCGGGCAACCCAACGC
>NZ_JBFTNO010000287.1:0-2569 GCF_056397525.1 Arthrobacter sp. 05L45_2
GGACGGCACGCTGCGGGGCCGGCCCGGCTCCTGCCGCGGGGACGTGCCGGACCAGTGTGGCGGTGCGCTCCACGCCGTCGGGCCCGGCCGCCTGGAAGACGCAGGCCGCGAAGTCCTCGCCCAGGATGTCTGTCTGCCACTCCATCGGCTCCTCCCGGCCCGCAGCTAGACCGCTGCGGCGGCCGCGCGGCCCGCCGTCCGGCCAGAGAACAGGCATCCGCCCAGGAACGTTCCCTCAAGGGCGCGGTAGCCGTGGATCCCGCCGCCGCCGAAACCGGCCGCCTCCCCGGCGGAGTACAGCCCGGCGACGGGCAGGCCGGAACGGTCCAGCACCCTGGATTGCAGGTCGGTCTGGATCCCGCCGAGGCTCTTTCGGGTCAGGACGGAAAGGCGCACCGCGAGCAGGGGCCCGTGCCGGGGATCGAGCATCGGGTGCGGGGGAGCCACCCGCATCACCCGGTCCGTGGTGAAGCGGCGGGCGGCGCGGATCGCGGCGAGCTGCGGATCCTTGCCCAGGCCGCTGGCGAACTGGCGGTCGCGGGAGCGGACCAGCCGGTCCAGTTCCGCTGCGTCAATCAGTGGCGAGCCTGTCAGGCCGTTCATTTTCCCGGCGAGCTCGGCCGGGCTGGCCGCCTGCAGGAAGTCCACACCGCGGTCCAGGAAACGCTGCAGTGGGCTGTCGATGGAGGGTTTGAGGCGCGCGGCGAGCAGGCGGATGTCTTTGCCGGTGAGGTCCGGATTCTGCTCGGAGCCGGAGAGCGCGAATTCCTTGAGGGCAATTGACCGGTTCAGCACGAACCAGGAGTGCTGATGCCCGGTGGCCAGGATATGGCGCAGTGCGCCGAGGGAGTCGAAGCCCGGAAACAGCGGCGCCGGGAGCATCTTCCCCGTAGCGTCCAGCCACAGCGCCGACGGGCCCGGCAGGATCCGGATGCCGTGCTTCGGCCAGACAGGATCGTAATTGTGGATGCCTTCCGGGTAGTGCCACATCCGGTCGCCGTTGATAAGCCTGCCGCCGGCACTGTCTACGGCGGCCAGGAAATCGCCGTCCACCGCCGCCGGGACCCCGCTGAGCATCGCCTCCGGTGCGCCGCCGCCCGGCCATTGCTTACGGACGGCGGTGTGGTTGCCGCCAATTCCGCCACTGGTGACGACGACGGCGCCCGCGGCGGCCTCGAAACCGCCGACGGCTTCACGGGATGATTGCTCGCCCCGTGCCGCGCCGCTCGGGACGAGGACCTCGCCGCGCACCCCGGTGACAGTGCCGCCGCTGGTGGTGAGTCCCGTGGCGCGGTGGCGGAAATGGAAGGAGACCCTTCCGGCAGCCTGGCCCTCCCTGAGCTTGGCGAGGAAGGGCGCGACAATCGCGGGCCCGGTGCCCCAGGCGACGTGGAAGCGGGGGACCGTGTTGCCGTGGCCGTCCGGGCCGTACCCGCCGCGTTCCGCCCACTGCACCAGCGGGAAGAGTCCGACGCCGAGGGCGGCGAGCCAGGCGCGTTTCTCGCCGGCCGCGAAGTTCACGTAGGCCTCCGCCCAGGCGCGGGCATGGGTGTCTTCGCTCCGGTCGAAACCGGCCGACGACAGCCAGTCCGCCAGTGCCAGGTCCGCGCTGTCCCGTACGCCCAGCCGGCGCTGCTCCGGTGTGTCGACCAGGAACAGCCCGCCAAATGACCAGTGGGCCTGGCCCCCGACGGAAGCCTCGGGTTCCTGGTCCAGGACCGCCACCCGCCGTCCGGCCGCGTACGCCTCGGCGGCTGCCGCCAGCCCCGCCAGACCGGCGCCGACCACCACGACGTCGGCCTCGATCCGCGTGCCGGGACCGGCTCCCACTACGCCGCTGGTGACTGCATCCTCGCTGCTCATGGCTTCATGCTAGCGCCCGGGCGGGATGCGGATTGGCCGGCATTTTGGTTTGTGCGCCGGGAACCGGAAAACTAGGGGCATGCGCGTATATCCCACCTTCTTCCGGCTTGCCTTCTCCTGGATGGACGCCGAGCGCGCCCATACGATCGGTTTCCGGGCCATCCGGCTGGCCAACCGCTGCGGCGCCGGACGGGTGCTGCAGCGCTTCACCGCGCCGGCCCCGTCCCTGCGCACCGAGGCGTTCGGGCTGACGTTCCCGTCACCGTTCGGACTCGCCGCGGGGTTCGACAAAGAGGGCCACGGCATTGAGGCCCTGACCGAGCTCGGCTTCGGCCACGTCGAGGTTGGCACCATTACCGGCCAGGCCCAGCCGGGCAACCCGGCCCCCCGGCTGTTCCGGCTCATCGAAGACCGTGCCGTGATTAACCGGATGGGCTTCAACAACGACGGTGCGGCTGTGGTCGCACCCCGGCTGCGCTCCGCCCGCGCCGCCCTGCAGCGCCGCTATCCAGGCGTCCGTCCGGTGATCGGCGTCAATATCGGCAAGAGCAAGGTGGTGGAACTTGAGGACGCAGTGGCGGACTACCTGGTGAGCGCCCGCAGCCTGGCCCCGGCCGCCGACTACCTCGTGGTGAACGTCAGTTCCCCGAACACCCCCGGCCTGCGGCTGCTGCAGGACGTTGACACACTCCGGCCACTCCTGTCC
>NZ_JBFTNO010000288.1:0-2511 GCF_056397525.1 Arthrobacter sp. 05L45_2
GCTCGCCCGCGGGCTGCTTGTGCCGCTGGATGCCGCCCACGTCGAGCTCCCGCACAGCGTCGGCGTCGCGCTCCGCGGCGGCTTTGTGATCGAACACTTTGCGCTCACTCCCCCGGTCCCGCGGCTGGGGCAGACCAGCGCGTCCCTCCGCCGCAATGCTGCGCTCGGGGCGATCGCCGAAACCCTGCGGCTGGTCGGTGAGCTGCTGTACGCCGTACGCGAGCAGCCGCTGGTCACCCTTCGGAGCGGCGGCGTGGGCGTCCGGGAAATGAAGCGGCTCGCGGATGCCCTCCGGATCGGCCTGCATGAGGCCGGAGTCCTGGCCGAACTGTGCGCCCTCGCCGGGCTGCTGCGGCTCGACGTGGACAGCTCCGCCTGGGTCCAGCCGCCACAGCTGGAGTGGCTGAGCCTGCCACGGCAGGAACAGTGGCTGTGGCTGGTCAACGCCTGGCTCACCAGCGAACGGGTCCCCTCCCTGGTGGGGCAGCCCGTCAGCGGTGCAGCCACGGCACAGGTGCACCGCGGCCCAGCGGGCACCACCATCAACGCCCTCTCCGCCGAGGCGCAGCGGCCCGACGCCCCGGTGGTCCGGAAACGGATCCTGGAAATCCTGCACGAGCTCACGGTGGAAGCGGCCGCCCCGGACGGCGAGGCACCGGTCCTGGACGCGGCCGCGGTGCTGGAACGGGCCGACTGGTCGCAGCCGCGGATGGCACGCCGCTTCAGTTCGCTTATCCAGGGCGTCCTGGCCGAGGCCGAGATGCTGGGCCTGGTCGGCTCCGGCGCCCTCAGCCAGATCGGTGCCGCCATCGCCGTCGAGCAGCCCGAGGAGGCGCTGGCCATCCTCGGCGAGCATCTGCCCGCGGCGCTGAACCACGTGCTGCTCCAGGCCGACCTCACCGCCGTGGCGCCGGGCTACCTTGACCCCGAGCTCAGCGAAAAGCTGCTGACCATGGCTGACGCGGAGGGCCAGGGTCCCGCGACTATCTACCGTTTCTCTGTGGCGTCCGTCCGGCGTGCCCTCGACGCCGGCAAGGACGCCGCCGGCCTGCTGGACTTCCTGCGCGAACACTCCGCCACGGCCGTGCCGCAGCCGCTGCAGTACCTCATCGAAGACACCTCCGCACGCCACGCCCGCCTCCGGGTGGGCCCGGCGTCCAGTTTCATCCAGAGCGAGGACGAAACGGCCCTGCTGGAGCTGCTGAACACTCCGGCAGCGTCCGGGCTGGGACTGGTCCGGATCGCACCCACCGTCCTGATTTCGCACACCGCGCCGCGGGAGGCCGCGCAGCTGCTGCGCGGCCTGGGCCTGTCCCCCGCGGTGGATGACAACGGTTCGGGCGCCGTCAGGCTGGGGCGCAGCACCGCGCTTCCGGGCGGCACCCGGCCGGTCTACACTGCCCCGCGCACCGCACCCGCCGACGCCGACATCGACGCCCAGCTCGCCGTCCTGCGCAACGGGGTCTCCCTCCCCGCTGCCGCCGCGCCCGGCGGCTCCGGGGCCGGGTCGACGGGCGGCGAAACCGCCACCCAGCTGGGCCTGGAGACGCTGCAGAAGGCTATCCGGCTCAAGCAGCGGGTGGTGATGAACGTGGTGGACAGCCTGGGGAATGCCACCCGCGAAACGGTTGTTCCGGTAGCTGTGAATGGCGGGCGGGTGCGTGTGTTCGATCCGGCGAAGGAAACCGAACGCGTCCTGTCCCTGCACCGGATCATCGATGTTGAAGCCACAGAGGAACTGCTGCAGTGAATGACGGACCGCTGATTGTCCAGAGTGATAAAACCATCCTGCTGGAAGTGGACCACCAGCAGGCCACCGAGGCGCGCCACGCCATCGCGGCGTTCGCCGAGCTGGAGCGCGCCCCGGAACACGTCCACAGCTACCGCCTGACCCCGCTGGGGCTCTGGAACGCCCGTGCCGCCGGGCTCGACGCCGAACAGGTCCTCGACACGCTGCTCAAGTACTCCCGGTTCCCGGTACCGCACTCCCTGCTGATCGACGTTGAAGAGACCATGTCCCGGTACGGCCGGCTGCGGCTGGAGAGGGACCCGCAGCACGGCCTGGTGATGCGTACCTCGGACTACCCGGTCCTCGAGGAGGTCAGCCGCGCCAAGAAGATCGCTCCGCTGCTGGGGCCCCGGATCGACGGGGAAACCGTGGTGGTGCACTCCTCCCAGCGCGGGCAGCTCAAACAGTTGCTGCTGAAGATCGGCTGGCCCGCGGAAGACTTCGCCGGCTACGTCGACGGCACACCGCACCCCATCATGCTCAACGAGACCGGCTGGAAGCTCCGCCCCTACCAGCAGCTGGCCACCGAAAACTTCTGGGCCGGCGGCAGCGGCGTGGTGGTGCTGCCCTGCGGCGCCGGCAAAACCCTGGTGGGCGCCGCGGCGATGGCCACCAGTTCCACCACCACCCTGATCCTGGTCACCAACACGGTTTCGGCCCGGCAGTGGAAAGACGAGCTGCTCAAGCGGACCTCCCTCACCGAAGAGGAAATCGGCGAATAC
>NZ_JBFTNO010000289.1:0-2445 GCF_056397525.1 Arthrobacter sp. 05L45_2
CTCCTACATCAGATACTACTGGGCGAGGCTGGGAATGACCTTAATGCGCGCCCCCGCAGGGGTCGTGAAAATTAGAGGCGGGCGGCTCTGACGTGCGCGGATGTCCGGCCGCCGACTCCAGTGGCGGCGCTGCTGCCGGGTGCTCCGAACGGGCGGCCGGGGCGCCGAAAATGTGGCGTGTCGGGCGCCTCCGGGACTCGATTGGTGTTTTCCCGCTGTTGTCCGTTATGCTTGATCTCGCTGCTTTTGCGAGGTTGATGGTCCGGAGAACGGGCCCCGGCCGGGTGAAAGAAGTTGCGCGCGAGTGGCGGAACGGCAGACGCGCTGGCTTCAGGTGCCAGTGTCCGAAAGGGCGTGGGGGTTCAAATCCCCCCTCGCGCACGCATCAGGACCCCGGGAAATCGTTGATTTCCCGGGGTCCTTTTTTGTGCCCGCCTATAGACCCGCCAACGCGGCGCGAGTATTACTCGCTAGTGGGCGCCGGCTACGGACTTCTGGTGGGTTCGGGGACAAAGACCGCAACGGCTATGCCGATGGAAGCGCCGAGGAGGGTTTCGATGCCCCGGTCCGTGATGAGGACAAACCGGCTGATCGGGTTGGCAAGCTGGCTMATGAGCAGGATCGCCGGGGTGAAGAACATCATGGCCAGCCCGTAGTGGCGCATCATAAACAGTTCGGTGGGGAAGAGCAGGACCATAAGGAGGACGGTCAGGGTTGTCCGGTCGAACCCGGGCAGCAGGATCAGGGCCGTGAGGAGGATGCCGGCAAAGGTTCCGACCACCCGGTGGATGCCGCGGACGATGCGGCTCTTCCTGTCAGTGGCGGCCAGGGGCACTGCCGCCGCGGCCATGGTCCAGTTCGCGTGGCCGGCCCCGCCGAGAACCCCGAGGGCGCCCGCGGTGCCGACGGCTATAAGGTAACGGGCGGCGTGCACGCGCACCGCCCGCGGATCCAGTGCCGCCCCTCCCGGCGCCGTCGTCGCCGTCGTCGCGGTCCACGTCCTGTTGCGGATCCACCCGGAAGATCCGACCAGGACCGAGAACGCCGCAGAAGCCGCACAGATGCCGATCGCCAGTCCAAAGGGGATGGTGGTCGGAACCGATGCGCAGGCTCCGAGCGCGAAGATCGCATAGAAGGGCCCGGAGGGTCTGAGCCGCATCCTGTCCGCAGCCAGAGATGCTGCCACAGCGAACAGCGACTCCACCACCACCAGGATCCAGGACGGTGCCCGGGCGACAGACAGCAGGACACCCAGGGCAAGGCCAGAGGTGAGCAGGAGGCCGGCGCGTGATTGATGAACGAGCCGGGAGCGGTAGCCGTCGTTGCGCCCGTACATGGCAGTGAATCCGCCGAACACCGCGTAGATGCTCAAGTCAGGGCGGCCGAGGGCGAGGAGCGCCAGAAGCGGGACGCTGATGCTGACTCCGACGCGCAGCGCCGGCAGATGGTCAGCCTGCGCGGGTCCAATCCGGGCGATGTCTCTCGCGTGTTTCAGGACCCTGCGCACTGTCCGATTTTACCGCCGCCCCGGGAGGGTCTGTAACTGCATCCCCGGGGCTGCGGTATTCCAGCAGCAGGGTGTCGCGCCACTGCCCGGAGCGGGGCCCATAGGCCATGTGCCCGATGCGGCGGCGGGTGCCTACCGCGGTGAACCCGTGCCGCTGATGCAGGGCAATTGAAGCAGTGTTTTCCGGGAATATGTTGGATTGGATGGTCCAGACGCCGGCCGCTTCACAGTGGCGGATGAACTCCAATAAGAGCCGCTGTCCGAGCCCGCGTCCCCGGACCGCGGCGGAGATGTAGATGGAGTGTTCGATGACGCCGTGGTAGACCGGCCGCGATGAGACGGGCGATCCGGCGGCCCAGCCGATTACCGTGCCGCGGTCTTCGGCCACGAGGCGGAGGTCTGGCCGGCGGGTGGAGTCGAAGTCTTCCCATGAGGGAGGCGCAGGTTCAAAGGTCGCGTGCCCGGTGGCGATGCCTTCGGCCCAGATGGCTTCCACTGCCGGCCAGTCCTGCCGGGTCATGGGTCGGATCTTCACGCCGGTGTTCCCCAGGGGTTCTTCCGCGCGGGCTTCGATCATCCGACTGCCTTTTCGATGCCGCGGGCGCGTTCCCTGCCCATCAGTGGACCTTTACCGGGAGGAGTTCGTAGGTGTTGTCGCACCCTCCGCGCGGCGGTGTGTGGCCAATGTCGTAGACGTGGTCGGAGACGGACATGTCCGGTCTGGTGGCGACGACCCTGATGCGGGACGCCGGCGTGTGGGCGTCGGCGGGTTGGAGGAACGGCGTCGCCTGCGGGACCATCCACCGCCCGGAGCTGTCCTGGGGGACCGGTGCGGGGTTGCAGTGCTCGTTGGTAACGAAGCAGGCGGACGCCCTCAGGGCGCCCGGAACGCCGGAGAGGTCCAACTCGACGGCGTCGAGGTTGACGAAGCCGACGGC
>NZ_JBFTNO010000290.1:0-2443 GCF_056397525.1 Arthrobacter sp. 05L45_2
TCCTCGGAGTGTCGTCCTTCGAACCGTCGTCGACCACGAGAACAGAGTGCTGGGGGACTACAGCAAGGACTTTGCGGATGGTATTGCCGATGGCCTCGGCCTCGTTCCAAGCCGGCATGACAATTAAAACGCCGGAACGCTGTGAGTTACCCATGGTTTGAAAGTATAGCAACGAGCGGCTGCCGCCCTTTTGCAGGCGCCGGCCTCCGGCCCGGGCGCCCTCCGCAGGATTCGTGACGCCGTCTGCATACTTGTAGGGTTGGCTCTGAAACTTAGGAGACTGGATTCAATGACTTGGTGGGAAACTCTTCCTACGCTGGCTGCGACTGCGCTGGTTTACTTCCTTCCCGGTTTGATGATCCTGGCAGCGGCCGGACTTCGCCGGTTGAACCTGCTGGCGTTGGCTGCCCCGGTGTCGGCGTCCGTTTCGGGCATGACGGCGATCATCCTGCCGTATCTGAAGCTGCCCTTTAACCCGGTGACGTACTTCGCGGTCAGCGTGTTCGCGGCCGCCGCGGTGGCAGTGCTGCGCCTGGTCCTCCGCCGGCGCCGGTCACGGGCCGACGCCGGGGTGGCCGGGACCCGGTTCACCGGCTTCCTGGGCGCCAACGGTGCGCTGTCCCCCGCCGATACCGGAATCTGGCTGGCGCGGCTGGCGATCCCTGTTGCCGTCCTTATCCCCGCAGCGATCATCAGCCTTCGCTACATTGCCGGTTTCGGGTCGCCGGACAGCTTCTCCGAGACCTTCGACAACATCTACCACCTGAATGCTGTCCGCTACATCGCCGATACCCAGAACGGGTCAACGCTGACCCTGGGCAACCTCACGGCCGCCTCGAAGGGCCTGTACCCGGCCGCCATGCACGATTCCATGGCCCTGGTGCTGATGCTCGGCGCCCCCTCGGTCATGGCCGTCGTCAACGTGGGAACCATCGTGACGGGCGCCGTCGTCTGGCCGCTGGCGTGTATCTTCCTGATCAGCCGCATCGTGGGCTACCGGCCGATGCCGCTGCTGGCCGCAGGCATCCTCTCCGCCGGTTTCAGCGGATTCCCGTACCTGATGGTGGGCTACGGCGTCCTGTACCCCAACCACGCCGCCATCGCCCTCCTGCCGGCAGTCCTCGGACTGGCCATCGAAGCCCTCGGAATGTCCCGCACCCCGCCGGGTTCGCCGCTGGCACCGGTCCTGGCCCTCGCCGCCACCGTCCCCGGACTCGCCCTCTCCCACCCCAGCACCCTGGTGGCCTTGCTGGGCTTCGCCACCCCGGTGGTCATCGGCCGCCTGATCCGGTCTTGGCTCGCCGCGCGGGACGGCTCCGTCCCGAAGCGGCAGCCGCTGCTGTGGCTGGCGTTTACGGCCGCCTACGTGCTGGGTACCACCGCCGTCTGGGTGGTGGCGCGCCCCAGCCTCAGCTCCGCCGGCTGGACCCCGTTCCAGACCAACGCGCGGGCCATCGGCGAAATTCTCGGCAGCGCCCCGATGGGCACCACCACAGCCTGGGTCATGCTGGTGCTGACCATCATCGGACTGTACGTTGTGGCCCGCCAGCTGCGCCGCTACTGGTGGGTCGCGGGCATGTATGCCGCCGGCGCCGTGCTCTACCTGGTGGTGTCCAGCTGGAGCAACGGCTTCTTCCGCAACTTCCTTACCGGGGTCTGGTACACGGACAGCTTCCGGCTTGCCGCTCTCCTGCCCGTGGTGACCCTTCCCGTCGTCGTCCTCGGCGCTGAATGGCTGATCTGGCGGGCCCGTGCCCTGACCGGGGCACTGATCGCCACGGCGAAGGAGCGTCCGGCCGCACTCCCCCGGGTCGCGTCGGGCCTGGCGGGCCGCCTGCCGGCGTCGTCCGGGATCGCGATGGGCTGTGTGGTGCTGCTGGCTCTCGGCCTGGGCGCCCAGGGCGGCACGCTGTCCGGGGTACAGAGCCGGATCAGCACCATCTTTACGACGACGCCGACGGCGGCGCTGCTGTCCACCGACGAGGTTGCGCTGCTCAAGCAGGTCGCAGGCATCGTTCCCGCGGGCGACGTCGTGGTGGGCAACCCCCGCACCGGCGCCTCGCTGGTCTACGCCTTCTCCGGCCGCCGCGCCCTCGCCCCGCACATCTTCGGCATCCGCACCCCGGAAGAGCAGCTCCTCCTCGACCACTGGGATGAAGCCTCGTACAACAGCGCCGTCTGCCCGGCGGTCAAGTCACTCAAGGCCTACTGGGCGCTCGACTTCGGGAACACCGAGATCACTCCCCGCGCGGAGCCGCTCGTTGGTGTCCGCGACCTGACGGACAACACCGCACCGGGCGTGAAGCTCGTCAAGGCCGTGGGCAGTGCCCGCCTCTTCCGGGTTACCGCCTGCGGATAGCCGGCGTTCTCCGGCCTGAGGGCGGGTCACCGGCAGTTTGCGGGACAGACACAAAAGAGCCAGGCAGGGACGTTGGTCCCCGCC
>NZ_JBFTNO010000291.1:0-2441 GCF_056397525.1 Arthrobacter sp. 05L45_2
GCGCCAACACTGCACGAAAAAGGGACCGGTCCCCCGGTCCCTTTTTCGTGCCCGCACCACCGTCCGGCTGCACAGTCCCGCCGGGGGGACCTACTTGCGGCCGATGAACCAGTCCTGGAGCTTCCGGAGCCGGGTCTGCAACTGCTCCTCGTTGGCCTGGGCCACGGCCGGGCCGCCGCACACCGTCCGCAGTTTGGTGTGGATGACCCCGTGCGGTGTCCCGGTCCGCGCGGACCAGGCCGCGACGTTCTTGGCCAGCTCGGTGCGCAGGTCCATCAGCATCCTGTGGTCCGGGAGGGCTGGTGCCTCGCGGGCCGCCTCCGGCTGCGGGGCGCRCTTGTTCTTGCGGTTGAGTTGATCGTGCTGGCGCTGGCGGAGCAGGGTGCCCACCTGCTCTGCATCGAGCAGGCCGGGGATGCCCAGGAAGTCCAGCTCGTCTTCGGAGCCCACCTCGCCGCCGGTCCCGAATTCGCCGCCGTCGAACAGCACCCGGTCAAAGGACGCCTGCGAGTCGAGGGCCTCGAATTTGCCCTTCATCAGCGTGTCCGAGGCCTTTTCCTCGCGGTTGGCCTCGTCCATCAGCGAATCTTCGGGGTTGAAGAGCCCGTCGCCGTCTTCCTTCTCGGGCCGGTCCAGTGCGTGGTCGCGCTCGGCCTCCATGGAGTTCGCCAGCGCCATCAGCTGCGGCACGGACGGCAGGAAGACCGACGCCGTTTCGCCGCGCTTGCGCGCACGCACAAAACGGCCCACGGCCTGGGCGAAGAACAGCGGTGTGGACGTCGAAGTCGCATAGACACCTACGGACAGCCGCGGCACGTCAACACCTTCGGAAACCATACGGACCGCGACCATCCAGCGCTTGTCGCCGGCGGAGAATTCCTCGATCTTGTTCGAGGCCTTGGCGTCGTCGGAGAGGATGACGGTGGGCGACTCCCCGGTGATCCGCTTCAGCTGGCCGGCGTACGCACGCGCGTCGTCGTGATCGGTGGCAATGACCAGGCCGCCGGCGTCGGGCACGGTGCGGCGCACCTCGCTGAGGCGTTTGTCCGCTCCGGCGAGGACCGCGGGGATCCATTCGCCGGCGGGGTTGAGCGCCGTCCGCCAGGCCTGGGAGGTGATGTCCTTGGTCACCGCCGACTCACCGAGYGAGGCGGCCATTTCGTCGCCGGCGCTGGTCCGCCAGCGCATCTGGCCGGAGTACGCCATAAACATCACCGGCCGGACCACGTGGTCCCGCAGGGCTTTGCCGTAGCCGTAGGTGTAATCGGCTTTGGAGCGGCGGATGCCGTCGCGGTCCTCGGTGTACTCGACAAACGGGATGGGCGACGTGTCGGAGCGGAACGGGGTACCGGTCAGGGACAGGCGCCGGGCGGCCGGGTCGAAGGCCTCGCGCAGGCCATCGCCCCAGGAGAGCGCCTCACCGCCGTGGTGGATTTCGTCGAGGATCACCAGCGTGCGCGCGGCCTCGGTTTTGGCCCGGTGCAGCATCGGCTTGCTGGCGACCTGAGCATAGGTGACGGCGACGCCGATGAAGCCGCGGCCGTGCTGGCCGTCGGCGTTTTTGAAGTTCGGGTCAATGGCGATGCCAACCTTCGCGGCGGCATCTGCCCACTGGCGTTTCAGGTGGTCCGTCGGGGCCACGATCGTCACCCGGTTAACCACACCGGCCTCGATGAGCATCGAGGCCACACGGAGGGCGAAAGTTGTCTTACCGGCACCGGGGGTAGCGACTGCCAGGAAGTCCTTGGGGCTGGCGCCGAAGTAGCTGTCCAGTGCCTCCTGCTGCCAGGCACGCAGTTTCGGGGCGGTACCCCACGCGGCCCGCTCGGGATACGCGGGCGGCAGCACGGGTCCGCCGAAGAGTGTCTCCGTCACTTAGGAGCCCTCCCGTCCGCGCACGGCAGCCGGTTCCGGAGAAACCCAAGTAAGCACAAAAACACCAATCTTTTTTCGGATGAACCGGATATCAGGACGGCAACGGAACGCCTATCCGGCCGCGGGGGGCACGCGGCAGCGGCCCGTCCCACGGCGCTGTGAAGCCGCCGCGCGGAGGCCTTCTGTCGTAGCCCTACTTCCCGGAGTCGCCGCCGTCGCCGCCCGGGCGCAGGCCTTCGTAGACCTCTTTGCACTCGGGGCAGACCGGGAACTTTTTCGGGTCCCGGCCCGGGGTCCAGACTTTACCGCAGAGCGCGATGACGGGTTCACCCGAGAGAGCGGACTCCATGATTTTTTCCTTGCGCACGTAGTGCGAGAAGCGTTCCCGGTCGCCGGGCTCRACTTCCTGGCGCAGTTCCTCGCGCTCAATGGTGGCCGTCGACGTCCCGGCTCCGGAGAGCTCACGCATCGGGTCATCGTCCAAGGCACTCTTGATGGGATCCGTCATGCTCGTCATGTCATCCATCTTAGCTTCCCCTCAGCGGTCAACGGACACTTGCGCAAGC
>NZ_JBFTNO010000292.1:0-2438 GCF_056397525.1 Arthrobacter sp. 05L45_2
CCCTTTTTCGTGCAGTGTTGGCGCTGGTGATGGCGCCGCGGCTCCGGCTACTGGCCCGCGCCGCAAACCTTGCTGTAGGCCTGGCCGGCGGCCGAGTAGTCGGCCTTCATGGTGTCCAGTTTGGCGGTGTCCGGCGTCGGCTTCGCCGCTTCGTCGAAGTATTCGATGATGGTCTGCAGCGGATCCCGCAGGTCATCGGAGGCCGCCGCCTCGATGGGCCGGAGCTGGTTCGCGACCTTGTTCATGCCGGCCTTGTCCGACGAGGCGGACTGGGCGGAGACGACGGTCTTGACCCGGGCGCAGGTTTCTTGGTTGGTCAGCTGCGGGGAGGCCGTGCAGGCGGCTGCGCCGAGCAGGGTCCCGGCAGCGATCAGGACGGTCAGGGTCTTCTTCATGGTGTACTCCGGGATTTTACGGTCCGACGTTACTGGCAAGGATTCCGAGTCTACTGTGCGGCCGGGGCCGCTGCGATCTCAGCTAAGGTCCACGCCGCCGAGCTCCATTTCGGCGAACGCGTCATCGAGGTCATCGGCGATCCCGACGGTGAGCCCGCGAAGGACGGTGACTGAGTAGCCGGCCTGCACGGCGTCCAGGGCGGTGGCCTTCACACAATGGTCGGTGGCGATCCCCACGACCACCACCTCCTCGACATCGTGGCTCTGCAGCCAGTCATCCAGGCCTATGGCGTCCTCATCCGCCGCGAAAGTGTCCGCATCAACGGCGCCGGCCACGGGCAGGGAGCCGGGGGTGCGGTCGCCGGTGGGGACGGCGTCGTCCGGCGCGAGGAGCCCCTCAAAGCCCGAGTAGGCCGCGGTGAACTGTCCCTTACGGAAATAGGCCTCGACGTACTCGGTGTCCAGGTCCGGATGCAGCTCGGCGCCACGGGTGCCCGCGACGCAATGCGGCGGCCAGCTGCCGAGGAAATCGGGCTGCTCGGAGAAATGGGCCCCCGGCTCGATGTGCCAGTCCTGGGTGGCGACGACGTGGTCGAACTGCCCGTGGTGGGCGTCAACGTATTCGCTGATCTCCGCGGCCAGGGCCGCCCCGCCGTCCACCGGCAGTGTCCCGCCCTCGCAGAAATCGTTCTGGACGTCAACGATGATCAGGGCGCGGGACATTCAGTCCTCCTCGTAGATGGTGGGGATGGCGGCGTCGCCGCGCTGCAGGCGGTTGACCACGGCCGGCAGCTCCTTCATGCTGTCGGCGTGCCGCTGACGGGCGCGGACCACCCCGTCGGGGCCCGTCCAGCCAGGCAGGAGCTCGCCGTTCTTGATGAACTGCTGCAGCAGTTGCCGGTCGTTGCCGTCGTCGTCCGGCCGGTGCCCGATGCCGACGATCTCCTGGGTGGCGGTGCCACGGTCGTTCAGGCGGCGCAGCGCATACTTGCGGCCGCCCTTGCTGGTTTTGTTCTTGGCGGCCTTCGCAACGGGCACAAACGTGCCGTCGTCGTCTGTGCGGCTGACCAGCTTGTAGACCATGCTCGCCGTCGGCGCACCGGAGCCGGTGACCAGCGAGGTGCCGACGCCGTAGGAGTCCACGGGGGCGGACTGGAGCGCGGCGATGGCGAACTCGTCGAGGTCCGAGGTGACGATGATCCTGGTGTTTTCGTTGCCGAGCCCGTCAAGCAGCTGCCGGACCCACTGGGCCTGCGCCACGAGGTCGCCGGAGTCCAGCCGGACAGCGCCGAGTTTGTCGCCTGCGAGTTCGACGGCGGTACGGACCGCGGTTTCGACGTCGTACGTATCCACCAGCAGCGCCGTCCCGGCGCCCATCGAGGCAAGCTGGGCTTCAAACGCCTCGCGTTCGGTGTCGTGCAGCAGGGTGAAGGAGTGCGCTGCGGTGCCCACCGTCTTGATCCCGTAGCGCCGCCCGGCCTCGAGGTTGGAGGTGCTGTCAAAGCCGGCGATCACTGCCGCGCGGGCGGCCGCGACGGCGGACTCCTCCTGGGTCCGCCGGGAGCCCATCTCGACGCAGGGGCGGGATCCCGCGGCCGTGATCATGCGGGAGGCTGCCGACGCGATCGCGCTGTCATGGTTGAGGATCGAGAGGATGTACGTCTCGAGGATGCAGGCCTCGGCGAAGGTGGACTCGACGATCAGGATGGGGGAGTTGGGGAAGTAGGCCTCACCTTCCGCGTAGCCCCAGATGTCGCCGGAAAAGGAGAAGTTTGCCAGGTACTCGAGGGTTTCCTCGTTGACCACCTTGGTGCGGCGCAGGTAGTCGATCTCGGCATCGCCGAAGCGGAATCCGGCGATCCCCTCCAGCAGCCGTCCGGTGCCGGCCACAATGCCGTAGCGCCGGCCGTCCGGCAGCCGCCGGGCAAACGCCTCGAACACGGACTTGCGGTGCGCGGCTCCCGAATGCAGTGCGGCCTGCAGCATGGTCAGCTCGTAGTGGTCGGTGTACAGAGACGTGCGGGGATGGTCCCAGCCAGCTGA
>NZ_JBFTNO010000293.1:0-2408 GCF_056397525.1 Arthrobacter sp. 05L45_2
GTCTGGGTACTCACCCCGAAGAACGGCCGCGAGGGTTACGTTTCCCCGTCGGATATCCAGGATGCGGCCCCCACCGCCGGACTGCACTGCACCACCTCCGCCGGGGTCTCCCGCGACTGGAGCGCAACCCGGCTGGTCACGCGGAAGAACAAGTGACCCGTAGCTCCACGGAAGCTGCGGTCGTGGCTCCCGACGCCCCGGCTGTCGGCCAGGCCGCCCCGGACTTTGAGCTGGTCAACCAGTTCGGCGAACCGGTCCGGCTTTCCGGACTGCGCGGTCGCACTGTGGTGCTGGTCTTTTTCCCCTTCGCCTTCTCCGGCATCTGCACCGGCGAACTCTGCGAGATCCGCGACAACCTGGCGCTCCTTGACGACGCCGGCGCGGCCGTGCTCGGGGTGTCGGTGGACAGCAAGTTCACCCAGCGCGCCTATGCGGAAAAGGAAGGTTACGAATTCGACCTGCTGGCCGACTTCTGGCCGCACGGCGACGTGGCCCACCGGTACGGCGTGTTTGACGCCAAGAGCGGCATGGCCCAACGCGGCACCTTCATCATCGATGCATCGGGAATTATCCGGTACGTCGTGGTCAACCCGCGGGGCCAGGCCCGGGACTTTGCGGAATACCGGGCGGCCCTGGCGGCCCTCGAGGGAAACTGACGGCAGGGGCAGGAAGCATGAGGCAGCGGCGGCCGGGTATTGGCATGACGGGATTCGCCAGCCTGCCGCCGGTGACCGCCGTCGAACCCGCCCGCAGCGACCTGGAAGTCCTGCAGGACATCCACGGCGTCCTGGCGGGAAAGCGCTTTGCGCTGCTAACCGGTGCGGGCCTCAGCACGGATTCGGGGATCCCCGATTACCGCGGCCCGGGCGCTGCCCCGAGGGCGCCCATGACCTACCAGGAATTCATCGGCGACACGGAGAACCGGCGCCGCTACTGGGCGCGGAACCATATCGGCTGGTCGCACCTGCGCCGCGCCGGCCCCAACGACGGTCATGTTGCTGCCGCACGCCTGGAGCGGCGCGGGCTGATTACGGGCCTCATCACGCAGAACGTGGACCGGCTGCATGAGGACGCCGGGAGCGAAAATGTGGTGGATCTTCACGGCCGCTTCGACCGCGTGATCTGCCTGGCCTGCCACCGGCGCTACACCCGCTCACTGCTCGCCGGGGTCCTTGAGGAGCTCAACCCCACCTTCCTGGCCGACGCGCTGGCCGCCGGCGTCGTGGAAATGGCGCCGGACGCCGACGCCACAGTGGAGGATTCGGAACTGATTGCCGGCTTCGTCGTCGCGAATTGCCCGGCCTGCTGCGGAACGCTGAAACCCGATTTTGTCTATTTCGGCGAGAACGTTCCGAAGGACCGCGTGGAGCGCTCCTACGCCATGGTGGACGCCGCGGAGGCTCTGCTGGTGGCGGGATCGTCGCTGACCGTGATGAGCGGGCTGCGGTTCGTCCGGCACGCGGCCAAGCAGGGCAAAGCCGTGGTGATCATCAACCGGGGGCAGACCCGGGGCGATGACCTGGCCACCATCAAGCTGGAGGCCGGCGTCAGCGAATCCCTGACCTGGCTCGCGGCGGAGCTGCCCGCGGTTTGAGGTTCCCCGCCCCCGCCGCCGATTAGTGTTTCGCGCCAGGATTCGGGTAGAGTCATTGTTCGTTGGTTGACGCACTTGCGGTGTGGAAACAACGTTTTGGGTCTTTAGCTCAGCTGGTAGAGCGCCACGTTTACACCGTGGATGTCATCGGTTCGATCCCGGTAGGACCCACCAAGAAAAACCCCGTCACGGCAGGCTGAAACGCTTGCCGGGCGGGGTTTTTTGCTTTCCACCCTTATTCCCCCAGCGACCTAAATGGTATTGTTATCTTATTTATTGGGGGATATGTTGTTTGGTCTGCGATCTTTTTTTGCCAACTTTTGGGTGCCGAAATGCCGCCTGTGTGGGGTTCCTGTTCCGGACGCAGGGGTCCCTTACTGCAAGGAGCAGCACCAGACGGAATTTGAATCCGTCAATGCCTGGTAGCGCGAGGCGTCTGCCAAGACATACTGCCGGGGTTTTTTGCTTGGCTCGGCAGAATGTCGGTGCCCGGCCCTAGTGTCACGGGCATGGAACATGTGATGGTGAAAACCGGCCCGGACGGGCGCCCGGCTGCAGTTGTCCGGGCCGGCCGCGAGTGGGTGGTCGGGGCCGAGCCGGTGCGCTGGTTTGAGCGGGTGAGCTGGTGGGAGGCGGAGCGCCGGATGCCGAAAGGGCTCAGCCGGGTGGACGTCGAGGTGTGGCAGGTCCAGGCGAGGCTGGGCAGGAACGCCGGATCGGCGCTGACCACCATGGAGATCATCAGGGACGGCCTTGGCGGGGGCTGGAGGCTCCGCGGGGCGGTAGCGGACGCGGCGTAGGACTGTGCCGGCTC
>NZ_JBFTNO010000294.1:0-2392 GCF_056397525.1 Arthrobacter sp. 05L45_2
AGCCTGGACCTCGATGCACCGCGGATCGCGCAGCTGGACCTCACCTACCACGACATCTCACGCACCCGCGGGCTGTTCTACCTGCTGCAGTCCCGGGGTGCAGCCCGGAGGCTGGTTGACGATACGGCCGTGAAGGACGCCGTCGACGCCCCTCCGCAGACCACTCGGGCGAAACTGCGCGGCGACTTCGTCCGCCGGGCGCAGGAACTGGGCCGGGACTACACCGTGGACTGGGTCCATCTGAAGCTGAACGACCGCGCACACCAGACCATCCTCTGCAAGGATCCCTTCCGCAGCGTCGATGACCGTGTGGATGCCCTGCTGGACTCTATGGGCTGATACCCAGCTTTCCGCGTTACTCTGGATAAGGTGCCGTTTGACGGCCACCGTGTGCTTTGCCGCTGGCTCATGTCCGGCGAAGCGTCCATCCTGCCCCGACGAAAGTTTTTACGTGCGCCGACTATTAGCAATTCTCCTCCCCGGACTGCTGCTGCTCACCGCTTGTGGTGGCGGCCCAGCTGCCACCCCGGAGCCCACCAGCCAGTCCGCCGGCGAGACCGCGAAGCTGGACTCTCTGAAACTGACCGAGAACGGCGACAAGAAGGCCCCCGGCGTCGAGTTCACCAAGCCACTTGAGGTCAAGGAATTTACGGCCAAGGTGATCACTGAGGGCTCCGGTCCTCAGCTCAAAGCCAACCAGATTGCGAGCCTTTCCGTGGTCGGATTCAACGGCACGGACGGAAAGCCTCTGGGCGACACTTTCGGGAAGACTCCCGACCAGATGGAACTGAACGACCAGCTCAAGTCAGGCAATCCCGTGATGTACAACGTGTTCGTTGGAGCAAAGATCGGATCGCAGATTGCTCTGGCTGTGCCCGGACAGGCCGCCGCGCAGGGTTCTGCCGCGCAGCCCCCGCAGCTGTTCATCGTCAGGGTACTTGGTGCGAAAGACGCACCCAAGCCCCTGAGCCAGGACGAAACAGACAAGCTCGACAAAGCTGGAAAGCTCCCGAAGATTGCGTTCAATGCGAAGGGCGTTCCGTCTGCCGACATCCCGAAAACGGATGCACCCACTGGGCTCTCCGTGAAGATCCTCTCTGAGGGCTCAGGTGAAAAGGTCACTGCCAACGACACTATTGAGGCCAACTACACAGGGTGGCGTTGGGAAGACGGCAAGGAGTTTGAATCCACCTTCGGCAAGAACCAGCCAGCGACTTTCCCCCTCACGGGCGTTATTCAAGGATGGAAACTGGGGCTGGCAGATCAGAAAGTCGGTTCTAAAGTTCTACTCACCATTCCTACTGATCTCGCATACGGCCCCAGCGCGGCCTCCCAAGGCAAACCGGCTGGTCCTCTCGTTTTCGTAGTCGAAATCAAGGCCAAGAAGTAACGTCTGACCAGCAAACCACCACAGAAGGAGCAACCATGTCATTTGGACAGCGCAACCTCGACCGCCAGAAGCCGGAAATTGACTTCCCCGAAGGCGACGTACCCACCGAACTCGTCATCACCGACCTGATCGAGGGCGACGGCGCCGAGGCCAAAGCCGGCGACACCGTCTCCACCCACTACGTCGGCGTGGCCTGGTCCACCGGCGAAGAATTCGACGCCTCCTGGGGCCGGGGCGCGCCCCTGGACTTCCGTGTTGGCGTCGGCCAGGTTATCCAGGGCTGGGACCAGGGCCTGCTGGGAATGAAAGTTGGCGGCCGCCGCCGCCTGGAGATCCCCTCGGAGATGGCCTACGGCGCCCGCGGCGCCGGCGGAGCGATTGGCCCCAACGAGGCACTGATCTTCGTCGTGGACCTCGTCGCGGTCCGCTAACGCACCGGCTCCCGGCCCCGCAAGCTCGGGCCGGGCCTCTCGAAAGCGCGGTAACAATCGGAAAGTTCTTCCGGCTGTTGCCGCGCTTTCGGCGTTTTTGGCGCCGCGGCTTTAGTACCCTTGCGGAGTGTCCGCCTCACGTACAGAACGCCTCCTGAACCTGCTGATCGCCCTGCTCAACACCAAGTACGGGCTGCGCCGCGCCGAACTGCGCGAGAAGGTTTACCACGACACCACCAGCTCCGAGGTTGCCTTCGGGCGGATGTTCGAGCGGGACAAGGGCGAACTGCGCCAGTTCGGGTTCGACGTCGAAACGGTGACGGACAAGGGGTGGGGCTCCGACGATCCCGCGACCACCCGGTACCGGATCGGCAAAGAATCCAACCGCCTGCCCGATGTCAGCCTCACCCCGGCCGAGTGCACCGTCCTGATCCTCGCGGCGCAGCTCTGGGAGCAGGCCGCCCTCGGATCAGCCGCCCGCAACGCCGTGCGTAAACTGCAGGCCGCCGGCGGCCCGCTGGAGGCCGAACTTCCACCCGGCGTCCAGCCGCGCATCCGCCCCGCCGGACAG
>NZ_JBFTNO010000295.1:0-2380 GCF_056397525.1 Arthrobacter sp. 05L45_2
GCTCAAGGGTGTCCAACCGCAGCACCTGGACCTCGTGACCAACGTTGGCGTGATCCGGTCGCTGCGGCACCACAAGCACCTGTTCAACACCCTGGCGGACGCCGTGGAACACGCCCGCAGCCATGTGGCGCGGAACGCCGCTGCTAGCGCTTGAGGTTCTTCCGGATGGTCTGGCCGCGGACCACGATGCCGGCGACGTGCAGGATGAGGCCGAGGCCGATGACGCCGAGGGAGGCGAACGCCAGGCCCTGGTTGCCGGTGTTGTTGCCGACGAGGTTCAGGATGATGCCCGCGGCGATCAACCCCATGGCGCTAAAAACGAGCACCTTGTAGGACGTTGGCGCGGCGGCCCAGAATTCGTTCAGCACCGTGCCAGTCTACCGGCGGCCGCGGGGCACCCCTCGACGCGGGTTGTTCCTGGCGCCCCGGATATTACTTGCCGACGCGGGAATACCCGGTGCGTCCGGAATTTTGCGCGGCACCGGGGATTTAGCGCGTCGCCGGGTATTTTGCGGCTCAGAACAACGCCGGCTGCAYGGCCGGGACCGCCGAGCCGTGGTCGCCCAGTTCGACGGTGCGGGCCTTCAGGGCGCCAAGGTTGACGACGAACCCGAGGTCCGAGCCGTCGAGTTCGGCCAGGGCCACGCTGCCGCTCAGCGACGCGATAAAGAACCCGTGGGCGCCGGAGTGGAGGTCGTGCGGGTAGGCGTGCCGGTCCGCCGGGGCGCAGGCCTTGTCCGCCAGCGCGGGACGCTGCCATTGTTCGTCCACCACCGAGAATCCGCCGCTGTCGTCACCGCGCAGCAGGGCCCGGACGCTGGCCACGTGCCGGGCATTCAGCTCGTCCAGCACGACGGCGGACGGCGGCGCGGTCAGGCCGGCGGCCTTGGCGGCCGAGCGGACCTGCTGCGGGAGCCCGGCGTCGCGCGTCACCCGGTCCTCCAGGACCCTGACCACCCGGCCGTCGGCGGCGCGGGCGACGTAGCGGGCGACGACGGCGCCCTGCTCCGCGAGCCGGTGCCACTTCCGCAGGTCGGAGGCGGTGCCCACCTTGCTGGCGCCGTTGGCGAAGGTCGCGATGTAGAGCCAGTGCGGCTGCATCAGGTAGGCACGCAGTCCGGGCGGGACGCGGCCGCCGCGGTGGAAGTCGTGGATCAGCCTTGAATCGTCCAGGGCGAAGCACGCTCCGCACTGGGCGCCGCGGACCGCCGCTTCTCGCTCCGGGCACACCACGTGGTCCCGGTCCGCGGGTCCGTGGACTTTGTGGTGGCCCAGGCATTGCTTACCGTCGGCGGCGGAGCGGAACCCCAGCCGGGTCCCGGCGTCGAGCGTGACGTCGGTGAAGACGCCGGCAGCGTCCTGCAGGCGCAGGACGGCCCGGCCCGCACCGGACGGCCCCGCAGGCAGCGGAGGCGCTCCGGCAAGTGCCGGGTGATCCCAAAAGACCCCGTGGACCAGATAGCGGGTATCGGTCACGGGGTCTCCTTGGTGGGACAGGGAACCGGCTACAGGGCCGGCTGCACCCCAAAGGCTACAGCGAGCTTCATGATCTTCTCGGCGCGGCCCAGGCGCGGCAGGTCGGACCCGTCCCGGATGACGCGGCCGTTGGCTTCGAAATCGGCCATAAAGTCCGTGGCCCAGGCGACATCGGACGGCGTGGGGCTGATGACCTCGTTGATCACGCTGGTCTGGTCGATCGCGAGGCAGAGCTTGCCGGTCATGCCCATCATCACCGTGATGCCGGTCTGCTCACGCAGGATCGGGTGGTTGGTGCCGACGGTTGGGCCGTCGATGGGGCCCGGCAGGTTGCCGACGCGGCTGGCAACAACCAGCTTGGCGCGCGGGTAGGCCATCGCCTCGGGGGTGGCCGCCATGCCGGTGTCGCGGCGGAAGTCGCCGGAACCGAAGGCCAGCCGGAAGACGCCCTGGGCCTTGGCGATGTGGTTGGCTTCCTCGATGCCGACGGCGGACTCGACGAGCGCCACCACGGGGGTCTTGCCGTCCATGCGGTGGAAGCTTTCGGTGACCTGGTCCGCGGACTCGGTTTTGGCGAGCATCACGCCGAGCAGTCCCGGGGTGCCGCGGAGGCCGGCGAGGTCGTCAGCCCAGAAGGGGCTGGTGGCGTCGTTGATCCGGACCCAGGCGCTGCCGCCGGCGGTCAGCCAGTCGACTACGTGCTCGCGGGCGGCGTCTTTCTGGGAGGGATCCACCGCGTCTTCGATGTCGAGGATGATSGCGTCSGCGCGGGACTCCGCCGACTGKCCGAAGAGTTCCGGCTTCATGGCGTTGACCAGCAGCCAGGAGCGGGCGATTTCGGCCGGGACATTGCGCTGGGGCCGGACGATCCCGGCGGTGGTGGTAGAGGTCATGCCTCTACGCT
>NZ_JBFTNO010000296.1:0-2379 GCF_056397525.1 Arthrobacter sp. 05L45_2
GAACGCGTCCATACCGAAGGTGCGTGCCTCATCCGGGATGATCGGCACGATCCGGGTGCCGAAGTCCTTGTCCCGCATCAGGTCCTTGAGCAGGCGGACGAACGCCATGGTGGTGGCGRCCTGCTGCTTGCCGGACCCGCGGTTGGCGACCTCGTACGCCTTGTCACCGGGCAGGGTGACGTCGGTGTGCTTGGAACGGCGCTCCGGGACGAAACCGCCCAGGGCGCGGCGGCGCTCCATCAGGTACTTGATCTCCGGGGCGTCGGCGCCCGGGTGGTAGTACGGCGGCTGGTACGGATCGGCTTCAAGCTGCTCGTCCGTAATCGGGATGCGCAGGTGGTCGCGGAAGGCCTTCAGGTCCGCCAGCGTGAGCTTCTTCATCTGGTGGGTCGCGTTGCGGCCCTCGAAGTGGGTGCCCAGGCCGTAGCCCTTGACCGTGTGGGCCAGGATGACCGTCGGCTTGCCCTTGAACTCGGTGGCGGCCTTGTACGCGGCGTAGACTTTGTTGTAGTCGTGGCCGCCGCGCTTGAGGTTCCAGATCTCCTGGTCTGTCATGTCCGCGACCATGTCCTTGGTCTGCGGGGTCTTGCCGAAGAAGTGTTCGCGGACGAACCCGCCGGATTCGGCCTTGTAGGTCTGGTAGTCGCCGTCGACGGTTTCGTTCATGATCTTCACGAGCGAGCCGTCTTCGTCCTTGGCCAGCAGGTCATCCCACTCGCGGCCCCAGACAACCTTGATGACGTTCCAGCCGGCACCGCGGAAGAACGCCTCAAGCTCCTGCATGATCTTGCCGTTGCCGCGGACGGGACCGTCGAGGCGCTGCAGGTTGCAGTTGATGACGAAGTTGAGGTTATCCAGCTTGTCGTTGGCCGCGAGCTGCAGCAGGCCGCGGGATTCCGGCTCGTCCATTTCGCCGTCACCGAGGAAGGCCCAGACCTGCTGGTCTGAGGTGTCCTTGATGCCACGGTTGTGCAGGTAGCGGTTCGACTGCGCCTGGTAGATGGCGTTCATCGGGCCGATGCCCATCGACACGGTGGGGAACTCCCAGAACTCCGGCATCAGGCGCGGGYGCGGGTAGCTGGAGAGGGCGTGGCCTTCCTTGGACTTCTCCTGGCGGAAGCCGTCGAGGTCCTCCTCGGTCAGCCGGCCTTCCATAAAGGCGCGCGAGTACATGCCGGGGGAGGCGTGGCCCTGGAAGAAGACCTGGTCTCCGCCGCCGGGGTGGTCCTTGCCGCGGAAGAAGTGGTTGAAGCCCACCTCGTAGAGGGTCGCCGCGCCGGCGTAGGTGGAGATGTGGCCGCCGACGCCGATTTCCGGGCGCTGCGAGCGGTGGACCATAACGGCCGCGTTCCAGCGCAGCCAGGCGCGGTACTTGCGTTCGATTTCTTCATCGCCGGGGAACGGTGCTTCCTGGTCCACGGGGATGGTGTTGACGTAGTCCGTGGTGGTCACCATCGGCACGCCTACGCTTTGTGCGCCCGCCCGCTGAAGCAGGCTGCGCATGATGTACTGGGCACGCTCGGTGCCCTGTTCCTGAATTAGGGTGTCCAGGGACTCCAGCCATTCGGCGGTCTCTTCGGGATCACGATCAGGCAGCTGGTTAGTCAACCCGCTGAGGATATGGGAGGTATCTTCTCCTGCAGCCACGTCCAACCTCTCTTTGAGCGCATTCATCGGCACCCTCAGCTCCGGCAGGGTAACTGCCTGGCGTGAACGCGACGTGTGCGACATATCGGTAACAGCAGCCCGGTCCTGTGTGCCGGGCTAGGTCCAATCACAACCATGCCCGCCTGTATCAGCGGCCTATGTCCGCGCAGGCATAGTCGTCATCAGCCACTCTAGCCTTGTGCGTCGGCGGATGCGTAGCCGCTGCATGGGGCCCGCTCCGTATTTCACGGGCATACTGGTTCTGTGACGCGGAGGCCTCCCAGGGCCCCCGTAAGCCGCGGTGTGACGCAGAATATGGCGGATCGCGGGGTTTACAGCTTGAAGCCAAGGCGCAAAGGGTGTTGGCTTGGAGTAATGGAAATCACTAGCAGTAACGGAACCACCCAGCAGTTCACCAGGACGCACAAAGAGCATAGGAGCAACACGTGAGCGAGGCCGACGCCGCCACTTCGGTAAATGTGGCGGAAAAATTGGGTTTCAAAAACGGAGACCTGATTCAGGAATTCGGTTATGACGACGACGTCGACTTCGACTTGCGTGACGACATTGAGGACCTCACGGGTTCTGAACTGTTCGATGAAGACGACCATGAGGTGGTCGACGCGGCCATTCTCTGGTGGCGGGACGGCGACGGGGACCTGGTGGACACCTTGGTTGACTCGCTGACGACACTGACCGAGGGCGGTGTGGTCTGGGTACTCACCCCGAAGA
>NZ_JBFTNO010000297.1:0-3659 GCF_056397525.1 Arthrobacter sp. 05L45_2
CGGGTGCGCAGATGCACTCCGCCGCGTTCAAGCAGCCGGGACGCGAATCCGAGCCGGATAGCGGAATCGTGGTTCCCGCTGGTCAGCACCACCTTCGCGCCCGCGCCGCTGAGCCGCACCAGGGCGTCGTCCAGCAGGCCGACGACGTCAACGCCGGGCAGGGCACGGTCGTAGACATCGCCCGCGATCAGGACGACGTCCACCGACTCGTCGCGGACGACGCCGACCAGCTGATCGATGAAGGCCCGCTGCGCGTCGAGCATCCCGACGCCGTGGAACGACCGGCCCAAATGCCAGTCCGAGGTGTGCAATAACCGCATGCCACTACGCTATCGGCTGCCACCGACACTATTGCGCAAGGCCCCGGCGAGGGCCGCAGCGGGAACTACTGGGTGCGCTTGTCGAAGAAGTCGCGGGCTTCATCGGTCCGCGCGTCATGGTTCCGCGCGTCGGCGGGTGCAGGTGCCGGAGCCGGTGCGGCGGCCGGGCGGCCAATACCGTCGGTGCCAGCGCGACGGTCACCGTCCACGTCGTCAGCGTCGTACCCGTCGACGTCGTCGGATCCGCCGGCCACTGGACGATCCGGCGCGCCGGACCTGACCGAGGTGTAGGCAAAGCCACGGAACACCAGTCCCGCAAGGGCGGCGCCGACCAACGGGGCCACCCAGAAGAGCCACAGCTGGCCCAGGGCATCGGGGCTGCTGAAGAGTGCGGACGCGGTGGCGCGGGCCGGGTTGAACGGGGCGTTGCCGATGCTCTGGCCCAATTGCAGGAGAACGGCCATGCTGAGGCCGACGGCGAACGGTGCGGCGGCCCGGGCCGGGTTGCGGCGGGCGGTGGTCCCCAGGTACACGGCTACCAGCAGGGCGGCGCCGAGCAYCTCAACTAACAGCACGCCCGCCATGGGCGCCTGGATGACGGAGTGCGCGTCGTAGCCTGCCGTGACGGTATCGAAGGCGGTCCGCGTGCCTTCCAGCTTCGGGACTGTCCGCAGTACGCCGAAGAGGGTCAGCGCCCCCAGCAGGGCACCCACCAGCTGCGCCCCGAGGTATGCGGCAGCCTCCACCAGACCGATCCGGCCCGCGATCGCGTTCCCGACCGTGACCGTCGGGTTGAAGTGGCCGCCGGACAGGTAGCCGAAGGCCAGCATGGACGCGGTCAGGGCCAGCCCCGCTGCGAGCGACGCAGACATGGGGTTGTACTGCGGCACCGCGAATAACGGCACACCGAGGCCCACCACCACAACGAACAGGGTTCCCAGGGCTTCGGCGGAGAGCCTGGCGAGGAGGCGGGGCTGGACGTCCCCGGCGGCCCCGGACGGCTGCCCGGCTTCCGGCGCGGGGTTGGATGCGGCGCCCGGTGCTGAGCCTGCTGGGACGGGGTTCGTCATGGTCTGGGGTTCCTTCGGTTGGGGTCCGGTGCCGCGAGCAGTCTGCCAGCGCAGTCTGGAAGTTAACTGGGTCCGAGCTTAGCGGCCGAGCGCCAGGGCGGCGACGGTGCAGGCCGCCAGGCCGATCACGGCAGCCGCGGCGTTCCGCAGCAGGGGCGCCGGTGGAGCCCCCGGGCCGCGCCGCAACTCCCGCCCGCGCATCAGCACGCATCCGGCCAGGACCACGGTGGCCGCCATGGCCATCAGGACGCTGAGCCCCTGGGCGTCGACGGCGGCAGAGGCGCCGGAGGCTCCGGCGCGCAACCAGCCGCGCCAGATCAGCAAATCGACGACGACGAGGGCCAGCAAGGTGCGCCGCCAGGCCAGCGAGGTGCGCTCGGGCTGGAGCCCGGGGTCCCGGTGCACCGCAGGAGTCACCGTGCCACCAGGAGCAGCCCGGCAAGGACAAAGGCCGCGGCGGCCACGCCCACCGTCATGACCAGCAGCACGCCGGAGAACGGCAGTTCACGGTTGTTCCGCATGGCCGCCTCCATCCGGCCCCACCGGTGGTAGGACAGGACCGCCAGCCCCGCGCCGATCAGCGCCAGGATCACACACAGGGAGATGCGGACGGGACCCGGCGCAATGTTGGGGGCAAGCTGGTCGATGGCCAGGGCGCCGGCAATCAGCGCCAGCGAAGTCCTGATCCAGGCCAGGAAGGTCCGTTCGTTGGCCAGCGAAAACCTGTAGTCCGGGGTGCTGCCCGTCTTCCGCCACGCTGGTTCGCGCATGATTCTCCCTGTCAGTTTCAGCGGCACCAGGACGAATTCGGCGCCAACAGCACCCTACCGGGGCCGGGCGGCCGATCCCGGCGGGTCCCCCGGCCGGGGTAAATTTGAAGGCATGAGCATCGATCCCGGCAGTGCCTCCGCGGCGGCGTCCCCGCCGTCCCACAACTCCCGTATCCACGGCTGCCTGCTCGGCGGCGCCCTGGGCCCAACGACGGTGTTGCCGCGGACACCAACGCCTGCATCTGGCTGGCCTACCTGCGCTGGCTCGGGACGCAGGGCGTGGCAGTGCCGGAGTCCGCGCCTTTCCAGCCGCCGCGCTGGATCGACAGCCACGAGGTCCTGCGGCACCGCCGGGCGCCCGGCAACGCCTGCCTCAGCGGCCTCGCCACCGGCGAAATGGGAACCGTGTACCGGCCGGTCAACCCGGATTCGAAGGGCTGCGGGACAGTGATGCGCTCGGCGCCGTTCGGGCTACTCCCCTTCGTCGAGGCCGACGCTGTCTACAAACTCAGCGCGGACGCGGCCACCCTGACACACGGGCACCCGTCGGCCCGGCAGAGCGCCGGGGTGTTCAGCCTGCTGATCCACGCACTGATTGGCGGCCGAAGCCTGCAAGAGGCCGCGGGTTTCGCGCTGGCGCACCTGCAGGAAGGCAGGCTGCCGAAGGGCGAGGAACCCGATCCCGCGCTCGTTGAGCGGCTCACGGCATCCCTCTGCCTCGCCGCGGCCGCCGGCGGCGGGAGCGTCCTGGCGGCCGAGGAACTGGTGCAGGAACTGGGCGAAGGCTGGGTGGCCGAGGAGGCACTCGCCGTCGCGCTCTACGCGGTGCTGGCGACCGAACCATCGTCGACGGCGGACTCGGCAGGCCCGGCCGGGCACTTCCGCGCGGCCATTGCGGTGGCCGTCAACCACAGCGGGGACAGCGACTCAACCGCCTCCATCGCAGGCAACATCCTGGGCGCGCACTACGGCATCGACTGCCTGCCGGCGGATTGGCTCGCCGCCCTCGAGGCGCCGGAGGTTATCCGGGGTATGGCCGAACGGCTGGCGGCGGTTACGGGCGCCTGAGCGAGATGTTGTTGCAGGCTTCGCAGACGTCCTCCGGGATGAGTCCGCGGCGCTGCAGCAATCCGAAGACCGCGCAGCCGAGGCAGAAACCGGCGAAGGCCTCAAGGGAGGCAGCGGCGATCAGCGCTGCGAGCAGGATCCAGGCAGCGGGCGCCAGGCCGGCGGCGAAGAGGATAGCCGCCGTCGTCGACAGCGCCGCCCCGATCCCCTGCGCAAAGCGCTTCGGCGGCCCGGGGACCAGCCGCTTTTTGCCCAGCAGCGGTGTCAGGACCTTGACTGAAAGGACGCCGAACGGCGAGATCCGCGGACCGAACAACACCCGGAGCCAGAACCCGATGGCGATCACCGCCAGTCCCCAGCCCGACCCCGTCACAAGCGTCGCGAGTGAAAGCAGCACCACCAGCGCCGCCGTGATCCGTGCGGAGTACTCG
>NZ_JBFTNO010000298.1:0-2356 GCF_056397525.1 Arthrobacter sp. 05L45_2
GGCACATACGGCTCAAGCCCCGGCACCTGGCCGGGCCGGTATTCGTGCGACGCCCGGTCCGTGATCAGGGCCCGGCGCCCGGCGCAGTATTCCTCGGAGAGGAGGTAGTCCAGCGGCACGTCCGTGTCCCCGTAGTACGCCTCGCGGTCGGCCAGCGCCAGCTTTTGGGCCTCCAGGATGGTGTGCGCCCCGAGCTCGGTGGACGGGTCGAGGAAGCGGTCCTCGAAGCCCGAGAGGATGGCCAGGGTCTGCAGCAACGCCGGGCCCTGGCCCCAGGGACCGGTCTTGGCGATGGTGTGCCCGCGGAACTCGACGGTGGCAGCCGCCTCGTACCCCGCCTCGAACCCGGCCAGATCCTCCAGCGCCAGGACCCCGGCGTGATCGGTGCCGGACGAGTGCCGGTGCGGGGTCTGCACCGACTCCGCCATGGCGCGGGCCACGAAGCCCTCGCGCCATTCCCGCCGGGCCGCATCGATCCGGGCCTCGCGCGACCCAGCCGTCCCTGCCGCCTGGCCGGCGTCGATCAGCCGTTCCAGCGTCCGGGCGTAGGCGGGGTTCCGGAACAGTTCGCCGCCGGCGGGGATCCTGCCTTCGGGCATCCACAGTTCAGCGGAGGCGGGCCAGTGCTCCTGGAACAGCTCCGACACGGCGGCGATGGTGGTTACGACCCGGCCCAGCAGCGGGTGGCCGTCCCGGGCGTAGCCAATCGCGAATTCCAGAACGTCCGCCAGCTCCCAGGTCCCGTGGTCGCGCAACAGGAGGAGCCAGGCGTCGACGGCGGCTGGCACCGCCGCGGCGAGGGCCCCCGAACCGGGCACCAGGTCCAGTCCTTCGGCCCGGTAGTGGTCCACCGTGGCGGCGGCGGGCGCAGGTCCCTGGCCCATGAGCACCACGGGCGTGCTTGGGTCAGAGGCCGCCGCGAAGACGCCGGTCATGTCCCCGCCGGGGCCATTCAGGTGGGGCTCCACGACGTGCAGCACGAAGGCGCCGGCCGTGGCGGCGTCGAACGCGTTGCCGCCGCGTTCCAGCACGGCCTGGGCCGCCGCCGTCGCGAGCCAGTGCGTGGAGGCACTCATCCCGAAGGTGCCCTGCAGGGTGGGGCGGGTGGTGAACTGTTCAGCCGGGGTGAAGGTCATGAATCAGCCGAAGAGCGCCGCCACGCGGGTCAGGGTCTCGTAGACCCCGTAGGCCAGGGGCACCCCGACCAGGGCCCAGGCCACGGCGACCTTTCCGGTGGATGCGTTGACGGCCGTTCCCCGGGCGCCGGTGTTGGGTGCTGTGCTCATCTCAGGCCTCCATGGCGGGTTGGTGCGACTCTTTGTGGTCCGGGCGCGGCTCGTGGAACCGTGCGTCGACCGGCTTGACCAGCAGGTTGGCGACGAAGCCGATGACCAGCAGCGCCACCATGGTCAGCAGGGCCGGCTGGTAGGACGCGGCGTTCAGCTGCCCGGGCTTGCCCTGGGCATCGAGGAACGCGTTCACGATCAGCGGCCCGGCGACGCCGGCGGCGGACCAGGCGGTCAGCAGCCGGCCGTGGATGGCCCCCACCTGGAAGGTGCCGAAGAGGTCGCGCAGGTAGGCCGGGGCGGTAGCAAAGCCGCCGCCGTAGAAGGAAATGATGAAGAACGCGAGCACCACGTAGAGGAGGGTGGTGGAGGAGCCGGCCAGGGCCAGGACCGTGTAGAGCACCGCGCCGACGCCCAGGTACACCATGTAGATCCGTTTGCGGCCGGTCACGTCGGAGGTAGCGGACCACGCGAAGCGGCCGGCCATGTTGCCGATGGAGAGCAGCCCCACGAACCCGGCGGCGACGCCGGCACTGACCAGGGACGCGCCGTCGGACTTCCGGAAGAAGTCCTGGATCATCGGGGCGGCCTGTTCCAGGATGCCGATGCCGGCGGTGACGTTGCAGAACAGGGCGATCCAGACCAGCCAGAACTGTTTGGTCTTGATGGCGTTCCGGGCCGAGACGTTATCCGTGGTGACCAGTTTGGAGGCCTTGACCTTGGCGGGATCGAAGCCCGCGGGCCTCCAGCCCTCTGCCGGCACCTTGATGGTGAAGGCGCCGAAGAGCATGTAGGCGAGGTACACGGCGGCGAGGGTCAGGAAGAGCTTCCCGACCGAATCGCCGCTGGCCACCCAGCCCTTGGCCCCGGAGTTGGGGTCGTACAGCTTCAGCAGGGCGGTGGACACCGGGCTCGCGATCAGCGCGCCGCCACCGAAGCCCATGATGGCCATGCCCGTGGCGAGGCCGGGGCGGTCCGGGAACCACTTGATCAGGGTCGATACCGGCGAGATGTAGCCGATGCCCAGGCCGATGCCGCCGACCACGCCGTAGCCGAGGTAGACCAGCCAC
>NZ_JBFTNO010000299.1:0-2354 GCF_056397525.1 Arthrobacter sp. 05L45_2
CGCCAAGCCTCCGCCCAGGGCGGGTGGGACCGGCGGACGCTGCTGAAGACATTCGGCGCCGGCGCCATCGCCATGGCCGGGGTACCCTTCCTGGCCGCGTGCACAGGCGGCAGCGGCCCCGCAGCGAGCGGCGGCAGCAAGACCGTCACGTTCGGATCGGGTTCATCGGACGAGGTGCCCAAGGCCGCCTACAAGGCCGTCACCGATGCCTTCACCAAGAAGTCCGGCGTCGCTGTCACCACGAACGTGGTGCCGCACAACGACTTCCAGAACAAAATCAACACCTACCTTCAGGGCAGCCCGGACGACACCTTCACGTGGTTCGCCGGCTACCGGATGCAGTACTACGCCGGAAAGGGCCTGCTGGCGCCGATCGACGACGTCTGGGAAAAGATCGGCGGCAACTACTCCGACGCCATGAAGAAGGCCTCCACCGGAGCCGACGGCAAGATGTACTTCGTCCCGAACTACAACTACCCGTGGGGCTTCTTCTACCGGAAGAGCCTCTGGACGGAAAAGGGCTACGAGGTCCCCACCACGTTCGACCAGCTTGTGGCCCTCGCCAAGAAGATGAAGGSTGACGGSCTSRTCCCGATCGAATTCGCCGACAAGGACGGCTGGCCSGCCATGGGCACSTTCGAYTACMTSAACATGCGCCTGAACGGCTAYCAGTTCCAYATGGACCTSACSGCSCACAAGGAATCSTGGGACCAGAAGAAGGTCAGCGACGTCTTCGACACCTGGAAGCAGCTGCTCCCGTTCCAGAACCCCAACGCCCTGGGCATGACCTGGCAGGACTCGGCCAAGAACCTCGGTTCGAAGAAGTCGGGCATGTACCTCCTCGGCTCCTTCCTCACCCAGCAGTACACGGACAAGACCGTCGCCGCAGACATCGACTTCTTCCCGTTCCCCGAGSTGGCGGTGGAGGGCCGGGACGCCGTYGARGCYCCCATCGACGGRCTCCTGCTGTCCAAGAAGGGCGGCCAGAACCAGTCSGCCAAGGATTTCCTGGCCTACCTCGGCACCCCGGAGGGGCAGAATGTCTACGCCTCCGTCGACAGCTCGAACATCGCCGCCGCGAAGGGCGCCGATACGTCCAAGTTCTCGCCCTTGAGCAAGAAGATGGCCGATGTCATCTCCAACGCCAAGAGCATCAGCCAGTTCTTCGACCGGGACGCGCTTCCGGCCATGGCCAACAACGTCATGATCCCGGCGCTGCAGTCCTTCATCAAGGACGGCAACGTGGACGTCAAGAACCTGGAAGCCCAGGCCAAGTCGCTCTACGCCGCCCAGTAGTGGCCGTTCGGGCCACCACCATCCGGCACTAAGGAATAAGTTCTCGTGAGTACACCAACCGATACGAGCCCCGTCGGGGCGCGGYGCAAAGCCGCTGCCCCGACGGGGCGGGTCCGCCGGCTTTCAGGCCGCGATAAATGGGTCCTGGCCTTTATGGTGGGCCTGCCCACCCTGATCCAACTGGTCCTGGTCTGGATCCCAACACTGCTGTCGGCTGCCCTGTCCTTCACCCGGTGGAATGGCCTGAGCCTCGACGACATCAAGCCGGCGGGCCTGAGCAACTACGACTTCATCGCCCAGAACTACCCGCCGTTCTGGCCCGCCGTGCAGCACAACGTGCTCTGGCTGGTGTTCCTGGCTGTGATCGCGACGCCGCTGGGCCTGCTGCTGGCGATCCTGCTGGACCAGAACATCCGCGGCAGCAAGATCTACCAGAGCATCTTCTTCACCCCGGTGATGCTTTCGCTGGCACTCATCGGCGTCATCTGGCAGTTGTTCTACAACCGCGACAGCGGGCTGCTGAACTTCCTGCTCGGCACCGCGGGCACACCCCAGGCCGTCGACTGGTTCGGCGATTCCAGCGTGAACATCTGGGCCGCCCTCATCGCCGCGACCTGGCGGCACGCGGGCTACGTCATGATCCTCTATTTGGCCGGCCTCAAGGGCGTCGATCCCACCCTCCGCGAAGCTGCGCAGATCGACGGCGCCAACGCCGTCCAGACCTTTTTCCGGGTCATTTTCCCGGCCATGCGGCCGGTCAACGTCATCATCATCGTCATCACCGTGATCGAATCCCTCCGGGCTTTCGACATTGTTTACGTGATCAACCGCGGCACCAACGGCCTGGAACTCATCAGCGCCCTGGTCATCCAAAACCTGGTCGGCGAGGGTCAGGTGATCGGCGTCGGATCGGCGCTGGCCGTCATCCTCCTTGTCATCTCCCTGGTTCCCATCACCTTCTACCTGTCCAGGGCCTTCGGAAAGGACAAAGAGGCATGAGCATCGCACAGCCCACCGATGCACCGGCCGCGGGCAACACCATCGCCGGGCGCAGCGCC
>NZ_JBFTNO010000300.1:0-2342 GCF_056397525.1 Arthrobacter sp. 05L45_2
CGTCACCGGTGCCCTGAATGCCGTGGGTGACCCGGTGCCCTTTGCCGGCTACCTTGAAGAATCGCGGCAGCTGTCCGGGGGAAGCACGGAGGTGGTGGCCGCCCCGCCGGAGTGGCTCACCGGGCGCGGGGTGAACTTCTGGGCCGGCCCGGAGTCCCTCCCGCTCTGGCTCCCGCCCGGCCACGACGGTTTCGCGACCCGCAGCAATGCAGCGGCCAAGGCTGCCGGGCTCCGCCTGCGGCCCTGGGCGGAGACGCTGCGGGACACACTGGACGATGAGCGCCGTCGCGGACTCGACCGGGAGCGCAAGGCCGGGATCGCCCCGGACACTGAGCGCCGGCTGCTGCGTGAGCTCCAGACCGCGAGTCAGTCCGCCTGAGCCGCCGGGGCGGGGTCCACGCTCGCGGACGCCTCATGCCGGACCGGGAAGTTGACGCTGCGGGCGATGAAGCACACGGCGTTAGCCGCATGGTGCAGTTCTGCGAAGAGTTCGTCGCTGACCGGTGCTGCCGTGGTGACCCGGGGTTTGAGCGTCACGGATTCGAACTGGCCGCTGCCGTCCCGGTTGGTCCGCATCAGGCCCTCGGCCTGGTCCTCGTACCCCGTCACGGTCACCCCGTGCTTTACGGCGACGTGGAGGAAGGACAGCATGTGGCACTGTGACAGGGCGGCCAGCAGGAGCTGTTCCGGGTTGTACCGCTCCCGGTCGCCGTGGAACGTGGGGTCCGCGGAGCCCTTCAGGACCGGCAGTCCGGGGATCTCGACGTCGTGGTCGCGGGAGTAGGCACGGTACGAGGACGTTCCGGTGCCCAGGTTCCCGGTCCAGCGGACCGTCAGGGCATAGCGGTGCTCATCAAGGCTCATGGCGCCAGTCTAGTGGCGCCATGGTGCCCAGCCGGCCCGTCGTACGTAGGGCTGTGAGCCGTCTGAACGGCAGCACGTACGGGCCGGCTGGGCAGGGGCTGGGGCTAGACGTCCGCGGCGCGTGCGCGCAGGGCGCGGGCCACGCCGTCGCGGTTTTCCAGCATCATCCGGCGGAGCGCGGCGCTGTCCTCCGGCAGGGCCGCGAGGAACTGGTCCGTGCGGTCCACCGTTTCCTGCGTGGTCAGCTGCGCCGGGTAGAGCCCGACGACGATCTGCTGGGCCAGCGCGTGGGTGCGGTCCTTGACGATGCCCGGCACGGCCTCGAAGTACTTGCCGGCGTAGGGCTCCAGCAGGGAGGTGTCCAGCACCCGGGTGAAGCCGGCCACCGCCGAGCCCTGCAGGGCATTGGACAGCTCGCCGGTGACCACAATCGAGTTCCACGCCGCGGCCTTGGCCTCGGCGGTGGGGATGGCGGCCTTCGCCAGGGCCGCCGCGTTCTGGCCGGTGGCGGTGTTGTCGTGGGCCAGTTCGACGTCGATCTGCTCCTGTCCGGCGCGGCCGCCCACCACCAGGGAGGTGAGCAGTTCCCACCGCAGGTCCTGGTCCACGGCCAGGCCCGGCAGGTCCTGTGAGCCGTCGAGCAGGCCGGCGACGGTGTCCAGCTGGGATGCGCTGCGGGCCAGCAGTGCGTAGGACTTGATGAACTGCAGCTGGGCGTCGGAGCCACCCGGGACGCGGGACGCGAGCTCCCAGAGCCGGTCGGCGGCGGCGGTGGCCGTGGCCTCCTTGTGCTCGCCGGCCACGTAGAAGTTCAGGGTGGTGGCGAGCTGCCGGAGCTGGACCAGGATCACGGAGGAGTCGGACTCCTCAGCAATGTTGGCCAGGATCAGGTCCACGTAGCCGCGGGCCGGGGTCTCGCCGTCGCGCGCCGCGTCCCAGGCCGAACCCCACACGAGGGTGCGGGGGAGGCTCTGGCTGAAATCCTTCAGGTGGGCCGTGGCGGTGGCGAGCGACTTCGGGTCCAGCCGGACCTTGGCGTAGGCGAGGTCGTCGTCGTTGAGCAGGATCAGGTCCGGCTGCGTGAGGCCCGCCAGGGCGGGAACGTCGGTGCGTTCGCCGTCGACGTCGAGCTCTTCGCGGTGCACCCGCTCCAGTTTTCCGGCGCCGTCGAGGTTGTAGAAGCCGACGGCGAGACGGTGCGGACGTATGGTCGGCTGGGCGTCGGTGGCGGACTGCAGGATGGCGAAGGAGGAAATGGTGCCGTCCTCAGCGACCGAGAGTTCCGGCTTCAGCGTGTTGACGCCCGCCGTCTCCAGCCAGAGCCGTCCCCACTGGTCCAGGTCGCGGCCGCTGGCCTTCTCGAGCTCGACCATCAGGTCGCTGAGTTCGGTGTTCTGCCAGGAATGCTTGCGGAAGTACTCCCGGACGCCGGCCATGAATTCCTCCGGACCAACCCAGGCCACCAGCTGCCGCAGCAC
>NZ_JBFTNO010000301.1:0-2339 GCF_056397525.1 Arthrobacter sp. 05L45_2
CCTGGACTCCGGACACCGGGTACGAGTTCCTGAAGCAGAACCTCGCCATCAGCGAGGGCCAGCTCAAGTTCGAGTTCACCCGCTACCTCGGCTGGCCGGGGCAGGCGCCGTCGTACAAGGTGGGCCAGCGGCTCTGGGAGCAGATCCGCGCCGAGCTCGAATCCCGTCCGGGCTTCGACCTCAAGGCCTTCCACACCAAGGCGCTCAACATGGGCTCCGTGGGGCTGGACACCCTCAAGCGGGCGCTGCTGGGGTAGGCGTTCTCCCGCCCGCACTCTTGTCCGCGGGCGGGTTTAGCTGAGGCAGAGGCAAAAGGGGTGGCCGGCCGGGTCGAGGAAGACCCGGAAGGTGGTCCCCGGCTGGTGTTCGTGCTTGGCAGCGCCGAGCCCGAGCACCGCCGCCTCTGCGTCGTCCAGGTCATCGACGACCAAGTCGAGGTGCATCTGCTGCGGGACTTCCTGGCCGGGCCACTGCGGCGGCCGGAAGGAGTCCACCTTCTGGAAGCTCATCGAATCGCCGTACTCGGCGCGGACCGAGCTCCAGCCGCCGTCGTCGTCGTGCTCGACCTTCCAGTCGAGCAGGGCGCCATAAAACTCCGCCAGGGCGTTGGGGTCGGGACAATCCAGGACGACGGTCGGGAAGCGTGCGATAGCCATGGCGATCACTCTAGGCGCCGGTTCCGCATCGAGACAGCACTTCRCGGCAACGTTTTTCGGAAAAGTTGCCGCGAAGCGCCACCCCGATGGCGAGACAATCACCACACCCCGGGCTGGAATAACTTCACAAACGCATGGTCTTTCGGCGGAATTCCGGGGGTTTCGGCGCGGGCGACGGAGCGGCAACGCGTAACATTTCTCAACGTTCGTTGGCCGTGCTAAAAGCCACGGTCCTAGCGTAGCCGGGTGACCACTCAGACAAGCACCCCCGCCACCGCAGGCAAGCCCGGTTTCCAGCTGCCCAAATGGGCCGGCTCCTTCGGCTTCCAGATCATCGCCGCCCTGATCGTGGGCCTGGGCCTCGGCCTGCTCGCGAAGTACACGGGCAGCACGAAGACCAACCCCAACGCCCTCGGCGCCACCCTGCAGACCATCGGCTCGAGCTACGTCTCGCTGCTGCAGACCGCCGTTGTGCCGCTGATTTTCACGGCCGTCGTCAGCTCCATTTCCAACCTCCGCGCCGTCTCCAACGCAGCCCGGCTGGCCTGGAACACGCTGCTCTGGTTCGCCATCACCTCGCTGATCGCGGTGCTGATCGGCATCGGTCTGGGCGTCATCCTGCAGCCCGGCGCCAACACCGGCATCTCCGGACAGGGCGAGGCCCCGACCAAGGTCGGCAGCTGGTGGGCCTTCCTGATCGGACTCTTCCCGAAGAACTTCCTGGGCCTGGGTGCGAGCACCACGGTCGCCGACGGCGCCACCACCACCGTCGTGAGCTTCAACGTGCTGCAGATCCTGGTGATCGCGATCGCCGTCGGTGTCGCCGCCCTGAAGGTGGGCAAGGCCGCCGAGCCGTTCCTGAACCTCAACGCCTCGGCCCTGGCCGTGATCCAAAAGGTCCTGTGGTGGATCATCCGGATCGCCCCGCTCGGCACCGTCGGCCTGATCGGCAACGCCGTAGCCGTTTACGGCTGGGACACCATCGGTTCGCTCGGGAAGTTCACGGTCGCCATCTACGCCGGCCTGGCCCTGGTGCTGTTCGTCGTCTACCCCATCCTGGTCCGCAGCCACGGCCTCTCCGTCAAGCAGTACTTCTCCGGCGTCTGGCCCGCCGTGCAGCTGGCCTTCGTCTCCCGCTCCTCGGTGGGCACGCTGCCCCTGACCCAGCGCGTGACCGAACGCTCCCTCGGTGTTCCCCGCGGCTACGCCTCCTTCGCCGTGCCGCTGGGCGCCACCACCAAGATGGACGGCTGCGCCGCGATTTACCCGGCTGTGTCCGCGATCTTCGTGGCCCAGTTCTTCGGCATCCAGCTCGATTTCAGCCAGTACCTGCTGATCGCCCTGGTTTCCGTGCTGGGCTCCGCTGCGACCGCCGGAACCACCGGAGCCGTGGTGATGCTGACCCTGACGCTCTCCACCCTGGGACTGCCGCTGGCCGGCGTCGGGCTCCTGCTGGCCATCGACCCGATCCTGGACATGGGCCGCACCGCCGTCAACGTGGCAGGCCAGGCGCTGGTCCCCACCATCGTTGCCAAGCGCCAGGGCATCCTGGATGAGGCGCTGTACAACGCCCCGCGCAACGGCGACCCGTTCACCGATGACGCTGTTGACGCTGCCGACGACGGCGCCCCGGCACGCGAGCGCGAGCTGGCTGGGACCTCCGCCTAGGCCGCGGGCAGAAAC
>NZ_JBFTNO010000302.1:0-2337 GCF_056397525.1 Arthrobacter sp. 05L45_2
GGGCAGCCGGCACCATTGCGGGCTGGACCGCGGCCGGCGTCGAGGTCAGCTACTGCATCATGACCGACGGTGACGCCGGCGGGTTCGACCCGGAGCAGCGTGAGGAGATCGTCGCCCTCCGCACGCGGGAGCAGGAGCGTGCCGCGGCCCTCGTCGGCGTGACGGACATCCACTACCTCCACCAGCGTGACGGCTACCTGGAGCCGTCACACGAAGTCATACGGGAGGTGGTGCGGCTGATCCGCCGGCTCCGCCCCGACGTCGTGCTGGCCATGCACCCCGAACGCAACTGGACCCGGATCCAGAAGAGCCACCCGGACCACCTGGCCGTGGGGGAGGCGGTGACCCGGGCGGTCTACCCGGCCCTGGAGAACCCGTTCGCCTATCCGGAACTTGCTGCCGCMGGGCTGGAGGCCTACAAACTGCCCTGGCTGTGGCTCTTCGCAGGCCCGGAGGARCGGGARAACCACTTYGTGGAYGTSWCSGSGAACGTCGARSAGAAGCTTGAGGCMATCCACRTCCACRCCAGCCAGCACCCCGACGCCGAGGCCATGGACCGCATGGTGCGGGGCCTGATGGCCGCCACCGGGAAACGCGGGGGACTCGCGCCGGGCCGCAGCGCCGAGGCGTTCCACGTGGTCGCTGTGAACGGCCCGGGAACCATCGCGGGTTTCTAGTGTTGCCCCGGCGTGAGCGCTGCCATATGCTTGCCTCTGTTTAAATCATATTTATTGATGGAAGGCAGACTTTAATGGCGAAGACTGCGCAGCACCCCGTTCTGGTCATCATGGGCGTCTCGGGCTCGGGCAAATCCACCGTGGCGGGCCTGCTCGCCGGGCGGCTCGGCTGGGACCTCGCGGAAGGCGATGACCTGCACCCGGCAGCCAACGTCGCCAAGATGCACGCCGGCCAGCCCCTGACCGACGAGGACCGCTGGCCCTGGCTGGACAGCATCGCCGGCTGGATCAGGGACCACACCACCGCGGACACCCCCGGCATCGTGACCTGCTCGGCCCTGAAGAAGCGCTACCGCGACGTGCTCCGCGGCGAGGGTGTGGTGTTTGTCTTCCTGGAGGGCAGCAAGGACCGGATCTCGGACCGGCTGGCCTCCCGGCACGGCCACTTTATGCCGCCGGCGCTGCTGGACTCCCAGTTCGACGCCCTGGAGGCCCCCACAGGCGACGAGAACTTCATCACGCTCTCAGTCGGGGCCACCCCGGCCGACGAGGCCCAGGAAATCATCGACCGGCTTCACCTCAACGGTGCCGACGCCGCCACCCGCTGACCGGGCACCGGCCAGCACTCTTTCTTCCCGCTAGGAACCCCTTGTGAATTCATTTGCAGTTACGCAGCTCCCCGCCGCCGTCGAGGCCTGGACCGGCCACGACACCCAGCTCCTGGTGGTCGCGGCCCTCGGCATCGCGCTGATTGTGGTGCTGATCGCCAAGTTCAAGCTCCACCCCTTCCTTGCCCTGGTGCTGGGCTCGGCCTTCGTCGGACTCGCCTCGGGTGTGGAACCGGCCAAAATCATCAGCAACTTCGAGGACGGTGTGGGCGGCGTCCTGAAGGAAGTCGGCCTGCTCATTGCCCTCGGCGCCATGCTCGGCAAGCTTCTGGCCGACTCCGGCGGGGCCAACCGGGTGGTGGACACCCTGCTCGCCAAGGCAGGCGGAAACCGGGTGGTCTGGTCCATCACGCTGGTCGCGGTGATCATCGGCCTGCCGATGTTCTTCGAGATCGGTCTGGTGCTGCTGCTCCCGGTAATCGTGCTGGTCACGCAGCGCTCCAAAATGCCGCTGATGCGCATCGCCATCCCGGCCCTGGCCGGACTGTCCGTGCTGCACGGCCTGGTGCCGCCGCACCCCGGACCCCTGATCGCGCTTAGCGCCGTCAAGGCCGAACTCGGCACCACCCTGGCCCTCGGACTCCTCGTGGCCGTCCCGACCGTCATCATCTGCGGACCCCTGTTTTCCCGGCTCGCGGCCAAATGGGTCCCGGTCGGAGCTCCCGCCGTCGCCGGCGGCATCGACACCGAACACGGTGCCGACCTGGAAGGCGTCAAGCGCCAGCCCAGCTTCCCGGTGACGCTGATGACCATCGTCTTCCCCGTGGTCCTGATGCTGCTCAAGGCCGTTGTGGACATCATCTGGCCGGATCCCGCGACCGCGCCGTGGGTCCGGGTGTTCTTCGACTTCGTCGGGCAGCCGCTGGTGGCGATGACCCTGGCGGTTCTGCTGGCCATCGGCACCTTCGGCTACGCCGTGGGGTTCACCGGTAACAAAATCACCACCAAGATCGGTGCCAGCCTGGGCCCGATCGCCGCGATCCTGTTGATCG
>NZ_JBFTNO010000303.1:0-2332 GCF_056397525.1 Arthrobacter sp. 05L45_2
ACCTTTCCCTGACACCCCTGGCGACCAACTCGCTGGGGGCAGCGGACACGCTCCAACGCAGCCAGCCGCAGTGATCCATCCGAAGCCCTATGGGCTGTGACATGTATCTGATTATCGGGTACCCGGATATAAACGGGTTTCACGTGAAACACCAATGGCAATGAAACGGAACTACACAACGGCGGTTCCGACCACCTGCCCGGGACAACTAGGGATGCTGAGCCGGACAAACGTCTCAGCGCACGTTACGGGGCGCCAACACAAAGCGTCCGGCACCGACGAGGGGCGCAGCCATTCCGCCAACAACACCATCAGAAGAGTCTCGCAGCCGCCGTATTATTGGCGAATAGAGGCGCTCCAGCCATAGCCAAACGGCTACCATCGCCCGCCTGTAAGCGCCTCCAGGCCCCAACGCAGGCCAAGGCGCCCTTGTATCGGGGCGTAGCTGCGACAGCCCCTGACACACCCTCACGCGGCCGGCCCGTCCAGCCATAGGTAGACCCGCCCGCTCAACGCCGGCGCATTCAGTACTGGCCACTGGAGCACCCGACGACGCTGTCCCAGCGAGGCCGTGGTGCTCTGAGAGACGCGAAAGCCCATAGAACGCTCGCCTCCATAGCCCGGACCTTCCACATGGCGCACTGGACGAGGCACCCGCACTGTAACTTCATAGATCCCCGCACTCCGGCTTGGTCAAATACACCAGTAGACCGCCCCGCGGACAAAAAACAGGCCCCGTTTCACGTGAAACAGGGCCTGCCTTCCGCACCAAGTGCGGTCTCGGATTGCTAGGGGGCTAGTTCGGGTGTGCGGCCTAGGATTGCTAGGGCGCTAGTTAGGGTTACCCGGCGTCAGAACTTCCATAATGCGGTTCAGGTCTTCAACGCTGGCGAACTCAATGCTTACGCGTCCCTTTCGGGCACCCAGTGAGATCTTTACGTTCGTATCCAGGCGATCAGAAAGCGACGAAGCGAGGTAGTCGAGACGCTCATGGCGCGCACCCGGACGCGGAATGTTGTTCTTAGCCGGTGCAGCCGGGCTCTGGTAGAGCGTCACTGCCTCTTCCGTAGCCCGGACGGACATTCCCTCGGCGACGATCTTCTGCGCCAAGCGTTCCATCGCGGCTGCATCCGGCAGGGCCAGCAGAGCGCGGGCGTGACCGGCCGAAATAACACCGGCCCCGACGCGACGCTGCACCAACGGCGGAAGCTTCAGGAGGCGCAGAGTGTTGGAGACCTGGGGCCGTGACCGGCCGATGCGGTCAGCGAGCTGCTCGTGCGTCGTACCGAAGTCCTCCAGCAACTGCTGGTACGCGGCTGCTTCTTCGAGGGGATTCAGCTGGCTGCGGTGCAGGTTCTCCAGCAACGCGTCGCGCAGGAGGTCATCATCGGTCGTGTCACGGACAATTGCCGGGATGGTATCCAGCCCGGCGGCCTGTACTGCCCGCCAGCGACGCTCACCCATGACGAGCTCATAGGTTTCGCCATCCTCTTCGGTTGAAGTTCGCACCACAATTGGCTGGAGGACGCCGATTTCGCGAACAGAGTGAACGAGCTCCGCCATGTCGTCCTCATCGAAGACAGAACGCGGCTGTTTCCTGTTCGGGTGAATGTCCGAGACCGGGATTTCGGCGAACCGGACGCCGGGTACCTCCACGAGGTCGACGCCGTTGTCCTGGGGGTTCGTCGTCGCTTCGGTCACGGGAGCAACGTCCTGGACCGGGGCACTGCCCTTGGAGGGAGCGGCTTTGCGTGCAGTCGCTTTCTTCGCAGTCGTCTCGGTGGCCTTCGGGGACGAATTCTTCGATCCGCTCACCGGTGACGATGCCTGCTTCGCAGCAGGCTTGGCATCTGTGGAATCACGCGCCGCAGACTCGTCACCGCGAACTGACTCTGCCGAGGCTCCGTCGACGGCGGGAGACGCCGTCGTCGTCCCGTCCAAGGCAGCGGGCGGCTCTTCGGTGAGCACCGCTTCAGGTGATCGCTTCCTGGCTTCAGGAAAGAACAGATCCACGGGCCGGGACGGAGCGGAACCGTTCCCGGAGGCGTTAGCCGAGGCGGAACTTGGAATCAGTGCGCCAAGTCCACGGCCAAGGCCGCGTCGCTTATCGCTCATGGATAAATCCCTCCATTGGAAGAGCCTGGCATCCCCCGGCTCTGGCTAGTGCAATTGTTGAGAAGATTCTAACGTTCAGCAATTTCCGCTGCGGCTTCCAGGTAGGAAAGGGCGCCGCTGGAGGAAGGATCATAGGTCATGACGGTCTGCTGGTAGCTCGGCGCCTCGGAAATCCGGACCGAACGGGGGACCACTGCACCAAGGACCTGGTCAGGGA
>NZ_JBFTNO010000304.1:0-2317 GCF_056397525.1 Arthrobacter sp. 05L45_2
CTCCAGGGACTCCAGGGAGGGGTCGAAGGCGCGTTCGGCGCTGGCATAAAAACAGTTCACGTCCACGAGGGCGATGCTGCCGCCGGACCGGGGTTCAATCATCACACCAACCTTCCTGCTCGGGCACCCGTTCAGGTTCAGACATGGTGCAGGCAGCGTGTGGCGACGCCCCAGACGACGAGGTCGGACAGGGCCGGGACCCGGATGTCCGGGTAGCGCGGGTTGTCTGCCTGCAGCACCACGCCGGAGGCGGTGATGCGGAGACGCTTGACCGTGAGCTCGCCGTCGAGGACGGCGACGACGACGCATCCGTCACGCGGTGCCAGCGCCCGGTTCACGATCAACTCATCGCCGTCGCTGATTCCGGCCCCCTCCATCGAGTCCCCCGACACCCGGACGACGTACGTACTGGTGATGTCCTTGATCAGGTGTTCATTGAGGTCGATCCGGCCGTCGAAGTAGTCCTGAGCCGGCGACGGGTATCCGGCCGCAACAGCGACCGGCGAGATCAGGACCGACAGCAAGGACGCGCCCGCATCTATCACGCGGGGACCAACAACAACGCTCACAACACACCCTTTATTCGAATATATCTTCGAATAAAGGGTAGCCCCGGGCGCCGACATTTGACCGGCCCTGCGGAATCGGAATCGCGGGCCCCGGCGAACCAGGGGCAGGACGCGCCTCCCCACGCAATACACCTGCGCCGACGGCGATTCGGGGGACATGGTTGCGCACGAATTCGGTATCACTCCGGTGGTTCCGAGGTCCTTCAACAGGTCCGCCGTGATTCGAGCCGGTGCAGTCCTCGACGTCCGGGGGCAACGTCCCCCCAGCTGGGAGCCCGGGTGCGTTTGTGCCGAACCCGGACGGAGCGGCGACATATACAGTCCGGGCCGGCGACACGGTGGCTGGTGTATGCGGCGGCTACTCGAAACGGGACGGGTCGCCCATACCGCGGCGGACAACCTCGGCCACGCCGCTCGAGAAGTCGATGACCGTCGTCGGCTCCGCCCCGCAGTCGCCGGAATCAATGACGGCGTCCACCACGTGGTCCAGCCTCTCCTTGATTTCCCAGCCCTGGGTCAGCGGCTCTTCCTCATCCGGCAGCAGCAGGGTGCTGGAGAGCAGGGGCTCGCCGAGTTCGGCCAGCAGCGCCTGGACCACCCGGTTGTCCGGGATGCGCACACCGACGGTCTTCTTCTTCGGGTGCAGCAGCCGCTTGGGTACTTCCTTGGTGGCCGGAAGGATGAAGGTGTAGCTGCCCGGGGTCACGGCCTTGATGGTGCGGAACACATCATTGTCGATCTGGACAAACTGGCCGAGCTGGGCGAAATCTTTGCACACCAAGGTGAAGTGATGCTTGTTGTCCAGCTGCCGGATGGCGCGGATGCGGTCCAGGGCGTCCCGGTTGCCCACCTGGGCTCCGAGGGCGTAGCAGGAGTCGGTCGGGTAGGCGATGAGGCCGCCGGACTTCACCATGTCCACCACCTGGGTGATGGAGCGGGGCTGGGGGTCCTCGGGGTGCACATCGAAGTATCTCGCCATGGCATGAGCTTACGCCCGGGGAGGGGGCGCATTGCGCATTCGCCGGGATCGGTGCTAACCCTTGAGGGACAACCGAACCGCCCGAGCACCGACGATGAGGAGTTGCAGATGACTTTGCCCCGAGATGAAGACAGTGCACTGCGGCACTGGAGCGCCCGGCTGATCCAGGCCTTGCAGATCCTGGATTTGGAAGTGGACCACGAGAAGATTGTGGAAGTCGCCGAAGAGTCAGTAAAGGCGGTCGGCCCGCACGCGGACGCCATCAGCGCCTTCATCGTCGGCTACGCCGCAGGAACCGCGTCCACCAACGGCCGGAAGAGCACCCAGGAGGCCGTGCACGCCGCATCCAATAAAGTCATCGAACTGTGCGAGCACGGCGAGTCCGGCGGCCCGGACGAGAAGGGCTGGGCCAAGCGGGCCCAGTAGCGGCGCCGTCATGCTCCCGGTAAGCGCCGGCTAGCGGACGCAACAGCACCAAACAACAGACAGGCCGCGCTCCCGCCGGGGAGCGCGGCCTGTCTGTTGCCGGCTAGGCCGATGCGTTAGCGGCGGTGTGCAGCCGGTCCGGGCTGTCGGGGGTCTGGTCCAGGCTTGGTTCAAGGCGGACGATGACGGCCTTCGAGACCGGGGTGTTGCTGCCCTCGGCGGTGTGGTTCAGCGGCACCAGGACGTTGGCCTCGGGGTAGTACGCGGCGGCGCACCCGGGGGCCGTGGGGTAGGAGACCACACGGAACTTCCGCAGCACACGTTCGACGCCGTCGTGGTACTC
>NZ_JBFTNO010000305.1:0-2279 GCF_056397525.1 Arthrobacter sp. 05L45_2
GCGCAAAAGCTATGGGCCAAGGTGACGCTGTCCGCACCGGGCTTCACCTCCGTAGAATTCACCTCAGCCCAAGTCACCGGCGGCAACGGGAGTTTCTCGGCGGCGCCGGTCCCGACCGTCAGTGGTGTCGCCAGGGTGGGCCAGGTGCAGGGTGCCAACGCCGGCACGTGGACGCCGACTGGTGCAACATTGTCGTACCAGTGGTACCGCGGAACGGGAGCCATCTCGGGCGCCGTCAGCCGCACGTACACCACGACGGCTCTCGATTACGGCAAGTCGCTTAAGGTCAGGGTGAGGGCAACCAAGCCCGGTTACACAACGCTGGACCGTTTCTCGGCTGCTCGCTCGATTGCAGCCGGCACGATTGCGGCCACGAAGTCACTGGCAGTAACCGGAACCCACCGCTACGGGCAGACAGTCAAAATTTCCCAAGGGTGGACGCCCGGTTCGACTATCCGTTACCAGTGGTATCGGAACGGCGTCGCCGTCAGGGGCGGGACCGGTTCCGCCCTTCATCTGAGCAGCGGCTACATCGGTGCCCGGGTGAATGTGAAAGTGACAGTATCCAAAGCCGGATACACCACACGATCGGCTGCAACCCGGTCGATCACCGTCGGCAAGGCACTCATTAGTCTCCGGACGGCTCCGAGGGTCACCGGAGCAACCTCTCTCGGGGCGACCCTGACAGCCTACGTGGGCACCTACTCGCCGGCCCCGTCGGCCTACTCCTACCAGTGGTACCGCAATGGCGTCGCGATCTCAGGCGCCCGCTACCGCACGTACCGGCTGTCGTCGGCGGATAATGGCCGTTCCATCACGGTCCGCGTGTCCGCGAGTCGGACGTACTCTGAAACGCGGGTCACCATGAGTCCGGCGCTGAAGGTCCCCGTATGGCCGGTGACCGTCCTCAGGGGCGACGGTACTTACAGAGTGGGTACGAGCATCAAGCCGGGGTTGTACAAGGCGACGGGGACCGGTAGCGGATGCTACTGGGAGAGGCTCAACGGGTTCTACGGCAGCCTGGACGAGATCAATGCCAACTACTTTGGTACCGCCCGAACATATGTCCAGATCGCCCCTGGTGACGTCGGATTCCGTACCTCTGGCTGTGGCTCATGGACCACCGTTCCGTCAACCGGGGCCAGGTCCACCCGAGTTACGGCGGACGGTACCTACCGAGTCGGCATCGACATTTTGCCAGGGACGTACTACGGGTACGGCGCCGGAGACTCCTGCTATTGGGCGACACTCAGCGGATTGGGGGGCAGCTTTGAAGAGATCATCGCGAACGACTTTGGTCCGGCCCGGACGATCGTGACAATCCCTTCGGGTGCCAAAGGTTTCGAGGTCCACGGCTGCGGCACTTTGACCCGCGGCTGACGGTACGCAACAGAGAGCCCGACGGCGAGTTTCGCCGTCGGGCTCTCTGTTCAGTCGGGCCCGAACCTACCGCGTGCTGCCGGCCAGCAGTCCCCGGCGCCGGAGCAGGCGCTTCTCGATCGGGCCGAAGACCAGCAGTTCGATGAGGATTCCGACGCCGAGGATCAGCAGGATCGCGGCCATCACGATGGTCATGTCGGACAGGACGCGGCCCTGGTCCAGCATCGAGCCGAGGCCAAAGCCGATGGTGCCGCCGACGGCGATGATCTCAGCGGCCATCAGGGAGCGCCAGGAGAACGCCCAACCCTGCTTGAGTCCGCCGAGGTAGCCGGGCAGGGCCGCCGGCAGGATGACGCGCAGGGCCAGTTGGAGGCGGGAGGCGCCCAGGACCTTGCCGACACTCCGGTATTGCGGCGGGATCTGATCGACCCCCGAGATCAGCCCGTTGATGATCGAGGGGATGGCGCCCATAAAGACCACAAAGTAGACGGTGGCGTCGGTGATGCCGAACCAGAGGATGGCGGCCGGCACCCAGGCCACCGACGGCAAGACCTGCAGCCCCGAAATCAGTGGACCAAAGGCGCGCCGCAGGGGTGCCACCTGGGCCAGCAGCAGCCCCACCGGGGTGGCGATGACCACACTGATCAGGAAGCCGGCCACTCCGCGCTGCAGCGATGTCAACACCGCCTCCTGGAGTTTACCCTCGCCCCAGAGTGTGCCGATCTGGCCCACGACATCCAGCGGCCCCGGCACAACGTCGCGGCGTTTGAAACCCAGCGACACGTACAGCTGCCACAGGATCACCAGGACCGCGAGGGCGGCCACCGGCAACAGGATCCGGGTCCAGTCGATGCGGACCTTCCGGACGGCGTCGGACTGCAGGGAATCCAGGCCCGCCT
>NZ_JBFTNO010000306.1:0-2255 GCF_056397525.1 Arthrobacter sp. 05L45_2
GTTATGCATCGCCTGTCCAGTTACGCAGGGAGGACCTCAGTGAGCTTGCGACCCCTCACCCCGCAGGAACGTTCCGCCGCCCTGCACAAGGCCGCCGCGGCCAGGGTGTCCCGGGCCGCCGCCAAGGAACGGCTCAAGACCGGGGACCTGTCAATCGAGGACCTGCTCAGCGCCGGCGAAACGGACGAGGCCATCGCGCGGATGCGGGTGGTGGAGCTGCTGGAGGCCTTGCCGGGCATCGGGCAGGTGCGGGCCGCGGCGATCATGGAGCGTTTCGGCATCGCGCCCTCACGGCGCATCCGCGGGCTGGGAATTCACCAACGCCGGGCGCTGGTAGATTTTATAGACGAGAAATAGTTTGGTCCGCCAGGCTGCCCCACCGCGACAAAGGAATACGTGAGCAAGAAACCCGGACTGACAGTCCTCGCCGGACCGACGGCCGTCGGCAAAGGCACAGTGTCCACCTACATTAGGGACAACTATCCCGGCGTCTGGCTTTCCGTGTCGGCCACGACGCGTGCCCCGCGTCCCGGGGAGCAGGACGGTGTTCACTACTTCTTCAAGTCCGCCGAGGAGTTCGACTCCCTGGTCGAGAACGGCGAGCTGCTCGAATGGGCGGTTGTGCACGGACGGAACCGCTACGGCACGCTGCGCAGCACGGTTGACGCCGCCATCGCCGATGGCCGGTCGGTCCTGCTGGAGATCGACCTGCAGGGTGCCCGGCAGGTAAAACAGGCCGTTCCGGACGCCCAGTTTGTCTTCCTCGCCCCGCCGAGCTGGGACGAAATGGTCCGCAGGCTCGTCGGCCGCGGCACGGAATCGGCCGAAGAACAGCAGCAAAGGCTGGAAACCGCTAAACTAGAACTTGCTGCTGAACCGGAGTTCGACCACACCGTCGTTAATGATGATGTTCGCCGGGCAGCGGACGAGCTTGTTTCACTCATGGGGCTGACCCCGAACCCGTAACCCAGGCCACGGGAAGTATCGGCCCGTAAGAATTTGGAGAATTCGTGTCCACGAACCTTGAAGGCATCATCAACCCGCCGATCGACGAGCTGCTGAAGGCCGCCGATTCGAAGTACGGACTGGTGATTTTCGGTGCCAAGCGCGCCCGCCAGATCAACGCCTACTACGCCCAGCTGCACGAGGGCCTCTTCGAGTACGTTGGCCCGCTGGTTGACACCAAGCTGAACGAAAAGTCGCTTTCCATCGCCCTGCGCGAGATCAACGAAGGCAAGCTCGTTTCCACGCCGATCGAGGCCGCCGCAGAGTAACAACTCTGCTGCTTGACGGAGGTCACGTGCGCATAGTCCTCGGAGTCGGGGGAGGGATTGCCGCCTACAAGGTGGCATCGCTCCTCCGGCTTTTTACTGAAGCCGGTCATGACGTCACTGTTATTCCCACTGAGGCCGCCACCCGGTTCGTAGGGGTGGCCACCTGGGAGGCGCTCTCCGGGCACCCGGTCAGCAACAGCGTCTTCGACGAGGTGCACACCGTTAACCATGTCCGGCTCGGCCACGAAGCGGAGCTGATCGTCGTCGCCCCGGCGACCGCTGACCTGCTGGCCCGCGCCGCGACCGGACAGGCCAACGACCTCCTGACCAACACCTTGCTGATGGCCGGCGGCCCGGTCCTTATGGCCCCGGCGATGCACACCGAAATGTGGCGCAACCCCGCGACCCAGGCCAACGTCGAAACCCTGCGCAGCCGCGGCATCACCGTCCTGGAACCGGTCTCCGGCCGGCTGACGGGTGCGGACTCCGGCCCCGGCCGGTTGCCCGAGCCGCAGGCGATCTTCGACGCCGCACTGGCCCTCGCGGGCGCCGCCGCCACGCCCGATCTAGCCACGCCCGGGCACCCGGACGGTCCGGCGTCGGACGCGCACCCCGCCGCCCACGGGCCGCTGGCCGGGCTCACCGTCACCATCAGCGCCGGCGGCACCCGCGAACCCCTGGACCCGGTCCGGTTCCTCGGCAACCGGTCCTCCGGCAAGCAGGGCGTGGCACTGGCCGCCGCCGCCCGCGACGCCGGCGCCCGGGTCCGCCTGCTGGCAGCCCACATGGACGTCCCCGCCCCCGGCGGCGTCGAAGTGGTCCGGGTGGAAACCGCGCTCGAGCTGCGCAAGGCTGCCCTGCACGCCGCCGCGGACTCGGACGTTATTGTGATGGCCGCGGCCGTCGCGGACTTCCGGCCGGCGGACGTTTCCGGGACCAAAATCAAGAAGCGGGACGACGTCGCGGACCCTGTCATCACCC
>NZ_JBFTNO010000307.1:0-2206 GCF_056397525.1 Arthrobacter sp. 05L45_2
CGACGTCGTCCGGGCCAAAAACATCCTCTTTTCGATGTTCACCTACCAGCTCAGCCGGCGGAGGCCGGAGACCATGAAGGCCATCCTCCGGAAGTCGGCCGTCGCCAAACTGCCCGCGGGCTTTGCCGTGGACACGCATCTGGCGCCGACGTACCAGCCGTGGGACCAGCGGGTCTGCGCSATYCCSAACGGCGACCTCTACCGSGCMATYAGTGCMGGSACYGCCGACATCGTGACCGACAGCATCACCCGGATCACGCCCGACGGCCTTGAGCTGGCCTCCGGCGGCTCGATCCCGGCCGACGTGATTGTCACGGCCACGGGACTGAACCTGCTGGTGCTTGGCGGGATGGCGCTGAGCGTCGAYGGCGTCCCGGTGGACGTGGGAAATACCCTCACCTACAAGGGCATGATGCTCGACGGCGTCCCCAACTTTGCGCTCACCGTCGGGTACACCAATGCGTCCTGGACGCTGAAGGCGGATCTCGTGGCCGGCTACATCTGCCGGCTCCTGAAGCACCTGGACCGCAAAGACCTGCAGTGGGTGGCGCCGGCCGCCCCGGCCGAGGTGGTCAACGCCGAGCTGGGCTCCCTGATCGACCTCAAGGCCGGCTACATCTTCCGCGGGGCGGACCAGTTGCCGCGGCAGGGTGCCGTCTCCCCCTGGCGGCTGCACCAGAACTACTTCCGCGACTTCGCACTCCTTCGGGCCGGGAGGCTTACGGACCATGTCCGCTTCGGCCGGCGCGGGCAGCGCGCCGCCGCCAGAACCCCGGAGATATTCGCGGATCCGCTCCGGCTTCCGGGCACCGGCTACATCAACGCCGGAGGGACCCGGCTGCGGTTCCGAAGGACCGGCAGCGGCGACCCTGTCCTGCTTCTGCACGGCATTGGCCAGAGCCTGGACGACTGGAGCGAACAGCACGAACGGCTCGCGGCGAAGCACACCGTGATCAGTGTTGACCTGCCCGGTTTCGCTTACTCAGACCGGCTGCCGGGACGGACGACGCTGGCGGCGCTTGCCGACGCGCTGCCCGCGTTCCTCGACGCCGTCGGGGTCAACGGCCCGGTGCCCGTGATGGGCAACTCGCTCGGCGGCGCCGTCGCCATGAAGCTGGCAGCCGACCATCCGGGCCGCGTGTCCGCACTGGTGCTGGCGAACAGTGCCGGGTTCGGGAAGGAGGTGGCGCTGGCACTTCGGCTGCTCGCGATCAGGCCGCTGGCGGCGCTGCTGATGCGCCCCGACCCGACGGCGTCCCGCCGGACCGTCCAGTCGATCTTCTACGACAGGACGCTGGTGACCGAGGACCGCATTGGCCATGCCTTTGCCTTGTCGCAGCGGGCTCAGCACCGCCAAACAGTCCTTGACGTTGCCCGCGACCTCGGTACGATCTCGGGCATCCGGGCCGAGTGGCGGGCGGCCCTGCTGGACGCGGTGGCGCGGCTGGACCTTCCCACGCTGGTGGTCTGGGGCGACCACGACCACGTCCTGCCGTTCAGCCACCTCGAGGCCGCCCTGGCGTCGCTGCCGGGCGCGGAATCGCACGTCTTCCCCAAGACCGGCCATATGCCCCAGATTGAGCGGGCCGATGAGTTCGCCGCCCTGGTTGAGGACTTCCTGGCCCGGCGCGGCACGCCCGGCGATCTGGCGACCGGCCGACCGGGGGCCGGCCGGTCGGAGGTGCGGGCTACAGTTTAGGTCAGCGTCCAGGAGCGCTTGGAGAGGCCGAACCAGAACCCGTCGATGGCCGTTTTGGCGTGCAGGTCGCCGGATTCGTAAGCGGCGCCGAGAGCCACGTACAGCGGGGCCCAGTGTTCGCTGCGGGGATGGGCTTCGCGGGCGGCCGGGGCCTTGTGCAGGAAGTCGAGGATGGAGTCGACGTCGCCGCGCGCCATTGCTTCCTCCGCCCAGTGGTCGAACTCGCGGGAAACCGACGGCGGGGTGCTGTCCGGGCCGCCGGCGGGGTTGAACCAGCGCAGGTTGTGCGTGGTGAAACCGGACCCGACGATGAGGGTGCCGCGGTCACGCAGGGGAGCCAGGGACTTGCCGAGGTCGAACAGGCCCTGCGGATCCAGGGTGGGCATGGACATCTGCACGATCGGCACGTCAGCCTCGGGGAACATCTCCTTGAGCGGAACGTATGCGCCATGATCCAGGCCGCGGGTCTCGTCACGTTCGACGTGGTGGCCGTGGCCGGCCACCAGC
>NZ_JBFTNO010000308.1:0-2174 GCF_056397525.1 Arthrobacter sp. 05L45_2
GGCCAAAGGCCTGAGCCAGGGGCAGATTGTCCGCAAGCGCTTCCTGGGCCACTCCGGCGCCATCATCGGCCTGGCCGTGTTCGCACTCATCTTCATCGTCGCGTTCACGTCAGTCGGTTACCTGGGCCTTCCCGGCTGGTGGAAGTACAACCACGAACAGGTCTCACCGCTGGTCAACGACGGCGCCCCGACGTCGTYGCTGTGGCCCCTGGCTTGGGGCGAGCATCCGTTCGGCCAGGACCGGATCGGCCGCGACCTGTTCGCCATGACCATGCGCGGCGCCCAGCAGTCGATCACCATCATGATTGTCATCGGCATCATCGCCGGCTTGATCGGCGTTGTGGTCGGCGCGGTCTCTGGCTACTTCCGCGGCTGGGCCGAAGCCATCCTGATGCGGCTGACAGACGTAATCATCATCGTCCCGGCCCTGCTGCTTGCCGCTGTTATGGCGCAGATGGCTGGCCGGCGCGACTCCGGCAGTTGGTTCGCCGCCTTCGCCAGCACCAACGGCGTGCTGGCCCTGGGCATCTTCCTGGGCCTGATCAGCTGGGTCAGCCTGGCCCGCCTGATGCGCGGCGAGTTCCTGTCCCTGCGCGAGCGTGAATTCGTCGACGCCGCCCGGATCTCGGGCGCAAGCAACGCCCGGATCATCTTCAAGCACATCCTGCCCAACGCCGTCGGCGTGCTGATCGTCAACGTCACCCTGACCATGTCAGCCGCCATCCTGACCGAAACAGCGCTGAGCTTCCTCGGCGTCGGCGTCAAGGCACCGGACACCTCCCTGGGCCTGCTCATCTCACAGAACCAGCAGGCCTTCGCGACCCGCCCGTGGCTCTTCTGGTTCCCCGGCCTGTTCATTGTGCTGATCTGCCTCAGCATCAACTTCATCGGCGACGGGCTGCGGGATGCGTTCGATCCGCGGCAGAAGAAGTTCAACGCCAAGAAGGCCAAGGATGCGTCCGGCCGTATCCCGGAGGCTACCCCCGTCACCGCCCTCGATGGACCCAAGGACCGCTAGATGCGGTGCAGCCCCGCCCCGGGGGAGAGGGCAATCAGGAGCCGCTCCGGCGGCCAGCTACTGGGCGGCCACGGCCCAGTAGCTGGCCGCCAGCAGCACGACGACGACGCCGATCGCCGCCCAGCGCGGCGTGACGGTCACGGCGATGGCGTCCGAATCAGTGTCGGCCGCGGCCACTGCGCCGCTTTCCACCTGGTCCCGCCAGCGGCTGCGCACGAGGCGGGCAGCCTGGCCGGAATCGGTGGACTTGAGGTCACCGGGCCGCACCGACTTTCCCGGCCCGTAGCTGGTATCCGGCAGACCGGCCAGGTCCTCCGGGCGGGCGTTACGCCCGCCCCAGATGCCGGGGGCGGGCGCCGCCCAGGCGGCGTAGCTTTTCTCCGCCGTCACGAGGGTGAGCGCATAGCGGGTGTCGACGTGCACCAGGGCGGCCCACGGCACCAGTACGGTGCGGAACGGGTTCTCCAGGGTCACGCCGCCGTCGTCCACCACAACGGCCGGCATCCAGAAGAACTGCCAGCCCAGCAGGGCGATCAGGAGCAGCGGAGCCGTCCCGGCCAAGGCGGCGGGACCCGCAGCGGCGACCGTCACCACCAGGCCGACCAGCGCCACGGTCCAGGCCAGCCACGCGAACCATTTGTTCGTGCGGGCCTTGAAAATTTCTACGTTCCCGGCAGAGGGCACAGTGCTCATGCCCCCCATAATTCAGTATTCCGAGTTCCAGCACTAATCACCGGTGTGCCGGCGGCTCGGGTGGAAGGAAAAACCCGACATGACTGACTTCATCACCCTGGATCCGGCCCCGGCCCCCGCGCCCGGAAAAGGCGACACCGTCCTGGAGGTCCGTGACCTCAGCGTGGACTTCGGCGTGGACAAAAAATGGGTGCCCGCCGCGATCGGACTGAACTACGACGTGCGGGCCGGCGAGGTCCTGGCCATCGTGGGGGAGTCCGGCTCCGGCAAGAGCGCGAGTTCCATGGCGCTGCTGGGCCTGCTTCCCAGCAACAGCCGGGTCAGCGGCAGCGTGAAGCTCGGCGGCAGGGAACTGCTCAGCGGCAACGATGCGAACATCCGGGCGGTCCGCGGCAAGGACGTCGCGGTAATTTTCCAGGAACCCATGACAGCCCTGAACCCGGTGTACACCGTGGGTGCACAG
>NZ_JBFTNO010000309.1:0-2165 GCF_056397525.1 Arthrobacter sp. 05L45_2
GGCTGGCCCCGCGGCACTAAAGGCCAGGACGGCAAACCGCACCTGCGGATCGCCGTCGCGCATGCCCCGTACCAGCGCGTGCTGGACCACTTCACCGAGGACGCCGCCGACCTCCTCCTGGCCGGCCACACCCACGGCGGCCAAATCTGCGTCCCGGGCTACGGCGCCCTCGTCGCCAACTGCGACCTGCCCACGTGGCGTGCCAAAGGACTCCACGACTGGGAAAGCAACGGAAGGACGACGCCGGTAAACGTCTCCGGCGGGATCGGCACCTCCCGCTTCGCGCCGGTCCGAATCGCCTGCAAGCCCGAAGTCGTGCTGCTCACCCTCACCGCACGTTCCTGAGCGGGGCCTTGCCTGGCTCCTTGCGACGGACATGCCCATCCCTGGTCTTCAGCGTCGGACATGCCCATCATTCCTGCCCCTCGGCGACGGACATGCCCATCCTTGGACTTCGGCATCGGACATGTCCGTCCCTAGACGCCGGCTTCGGGCATGCCCGTCAGTCCTGCACCTCGGCGACGGGCATGCCCATCCTTGGTCCCTAGCAATGGACATGTCCATCCCCGGCACTCAGGGATGGACATAGTGGCATTATGTCCATCCCCCGACGCCAGGAGTGGGCATGTCCGGACAAACCTTGCGCCGGAGACGAGCATGTCCATCTGGGCCGTTGCAGAACACGCATGTCCGTCGCCAGCTCGGAAAAATGGGCATGTTCGAAAGTGGCATCCAAGAACGGACGGGCATGTCCATGTGGGCCTCGGAAAAATGGGCATGTCCGTTCGGGCCGGCGCAGAACGGGCATGTCCGCCGCGGCGACCCTGGACCTACGCCGGTCGTCCCGCGTCCAGACCACGCCCCCAGCCGGCCCGCGTCCAGACCACGCCGCCCGTCGTCCCGCGTCCAGACCACGCTGCCACTACCCGCCACCCATCGCGGCACCGCGCGGCACCGCCCGCCACCGGCCGCCCCGCCCCGCCACCCACCCCCACCCCACCATTGCGGAACATGATTACTGGGCGAGATTCCGGAACTGGACAATATCCTGTGAACGGGGTCACGGGATGGCCTAGGGTAGTTGCTACAGGAAACTACATCCAGTTGCGTAATCCCTTTCGCAGTTGCAGCTAAGAAGCAGGCATGGCCAAGCAGACCCCGTTCTTCTCATCAATTCGCCGTCTATATCCGCACGTCAGGCCGATTATGCCGCGCCTGGTCATGGGCCTGCTCTCCGCCTTGATGGCTAGCCTGGTGGCCCTGGCCATTCCCCAGGTGCTGCGGGTGCTCATCAATGACTGGCTGCGTCCCGGCGGCAGCAGCCAGGCCGTCTGGATCGCCTCAACTGTGATTCTGCTGCTGGGGATCGCCGAAGCCGGGCTCGTCGCGCTCCGCCGGCAGTTCGTCATCAACCCGGCCACCACCGTGGAAACCCGGATGCGGGTGTCGCTGTACGACCACCTGCAGGATCTTACTGTCTCCTTCCACGACCGCTGGGGCTCCGGACAGCTGCTCTCGCGGGCCATGACGGACCTGAACTTCCTCCGGCGCTGGATGGCGTTCGGGGCAATCATGCTGGTGGTCACCACCTTGACCGTCGTGATCGGCGTCGTCGTGATGTTTTCCATGAGCTGGCAGCTGGCCCTGATCTTCCTGGCCGCCGCGGTACCGATCATGATCTACGGCTTCCGCTTCCGTACCCGGTTCAGCAAGGTAGCCCGGCGCAGCCAGGACCAGGCGGGGGACCTCGCCACCACGGTCGAAGAGTCCGTCCACGGCATCCGCGTCCTCAAGGCCTTCGGACGCAGCCGCGAGGCACTCGAGAACTTCAACGAACAGGCCGAGGAGCTGCGCCAGACCGAGATCGCGAAAGCCAAGCACCTGGCGGCTTTCAGCCTGGTCGTGACGCTGCTGCCCGAATTGGCCCTCGGCGCGGGCCTGGTGGTCGGCGTGATGCTGGCGGCCGACGGCGGGCTGAGCATCGGTTCGCTGGTGGCCTTCTTCGCCACCGCCGCCGTCATCGCGGCACCGGTCGAATTCTGCGGCATGCTGCTGGCCATGGCCCTCACCGCCAAGACCGCCGTGGACCGGCACTACGAGGTGATGGATTCGGTCAACACCATCACCAGCCCGGATCAGCCGCGCCGCCCCGCGGAGCTTAAGGG
>NZ_JBFTNO010000310.1:0-2165 GCF_056397525.1 Arthrobacter sp. 05L45_2
GCCCTGGACCGCCCACGGATAGTCCAGCATGGAGGTGGCGATCGTGGCGGCGCGGGCGTTGGAGTTCTTGTCGCCGGGGGCCTTGGCTAGGCGGGAGAAGGCGCGGGCCAGGCCGGTGAGGGAGATAGCTGCCACCGGGGCGCCGCAGCCGTCGATGCCCAGGTGCGCGATCCGCTCCTCGCTGTATTCCTCGATCACTGAGCGGATCCGCTGCTGCAGCGGATGGTTCGGTTCAAGGTAGCTGTGTGTGTCCCAGCCGTTCTCCGTGCAGGCCCACAGGAAGGCTGCGTGCTTGCCCGAGCAGTTGAAAGCGAGCCGGGACTTTCCCCGCTCGGTCCGGACCAGCCAGGTCCGGGCCGTCTCGTCCTCCGGCCACGCCTCCGGGCACTGGAGCTGGGTTTCCTTGACGCCGGCGGCCTTCAACATGCCTTCCACCACGTCCATGTGGTCCAGCGAGCCGACGTGGCTGCCGCAGGCGATGGCCACCTGGGCGCCGCGCAGCGGCACACCCGACTGCATGGACGCCAGCGCCTGGAAGGGTTTGAGCGTGGAACGGGCAAAGATCGGGGTGGTGATGTCGCCCAGTTCGGTGACGATGGTGCCGTCCGCGGCCATCACGACAGCCGAGCCGATGTGGCGGGACTCGATAAAGCCGCTGCGTTCAACCACTGCCAGTTCGACGGCGGACTCGACGGTAAAGGTGGCATGCGGGTTCAAAGGCATGCTGCCAGTCTAGGGTGCGCCGCGGGCCCGTTCCGGTTACTCCACGGTGACCATTACCGACTGCCAGCCGGAGGCGCCATCGGGCACGGGATCGGCTCGCTTCTCCGTCTGGACCTCGCCGGTACCGTCGGTGGCGCGGGCCTTGATGTAATGCGGACCCGGGGTGGCGTCCCAGTCGAAGGACCATTGCCGCCAGGTCACCACGGACGCCTCGGCGGAGAGGACGGCTTCGGTCCACGGGCCGTTGTCGATCTGGACCTCCACCTTGGTGATGCCGCGGGTCTGGGCCCAGGCTGTCCCGCCGATCGCGACCTTCCCGGCGGCGACCTTGGCGAAGGACTTGGGGACCTCCACCCGGGCCATGGTCTTGATGGGGCCGCGCTCGGACCAGCCGCGCTGGGTCCAGTAGGCCTTGTTGTCCGCGAACCGGGTCACTTCCAGGTCCACCACCCATTTGGTGGCCGAGACGAAGCCGTACAACCCGGGAACCACCATCCGGACCGGGTAGCCGTGTTCCAGCGGCAGGGCCTCCCCGTTCATTCCGATGGCCAGCATCGCGTCGCGGTCATCCTGCAGGACCTCCAGCGGTGTGGAGGCGCTGAAACCGTCAACGGAGGTGGAGAGCACCATGTCCGCTCCCTGCTTGGGGCGGGCCAGCTTCAGGGCATCCCGGATGGGCATGCCCAGCCATTTGGCGTTGCCGGCCAGGTTCCCGCCGACCGGGTTGGAGACGCAGGTCAGGGACACGTGGGACTCGATCAGCTGGGCGCCCAGCAGGTCCTGGAAGCTCAGCCGCACCTCCTGCTCCACCATGCCGTGGATCCGAAGTTCCCAGGACTGGGCGTCGATTTCCGGGACGCTGAGGGCGGTGTCAATGCGGTAGAAGTCCTTGTTCGGCGTCAGCCAGGGCGTCACGCCCGGGGCCTTGGACTGCACACCGGCGGGCACGGCGGCGGCCGGCCGGGCGGGGGCCGGAAGCCGGAGGGCTTCGCGGGCCTGCGCCACGTTGCTCCGGGCGGCGCTCAGGAGCCGTCCGCCCGTCGCCGCGGCGGCTGCGGCCACAGCGGTGATGCCGCTCGCGGTAAAGAAGGCACGCCGGGTGGTGGCGGGGCGGTCCGGTTCCTTGGCGCCGAGATCCGAGGCCACCTCCGGCCACTGCCGCATCCGCCACAATTTGCTGACCAGGATCCGCAGCATCACCAGGCCGGCTGCGGTGCCGATCAGCGAGGGGATGGCGTCCAGCGGTTTGACGCTGGCCCGTGTCACCACGCTGGCCACAATCACCGCACCGAGYAGGAGCACGCCGGCCACGCCCAGGGCCCACTTACGGTAGGCGACGATGCCCAGCACACAGGCCAGCAGCAGGATGGTCAGGCCCATGCCGACGAACAGGGCGGCCTTGTCGTTCGTGCCGAACGTGGCGATCGCGAAGTCCTTCATCC
>NZ_JBFTNO010000311.1:0-2158 GCF_056397525.1 Arthrobacter sp. 05L45_2
TTGCCGCCCAGCTTCGGTAGGCCCGATGCCACTCCCGGGCCGCCGGAGAAATTCCAACGGTGGTCCGTCGTTGACTCACCATAGTGCGTGGCAGAAAACTGAAACGAGCGACCCCGCCCCATCGGCGCCGTCGTACATCCAAAATTTTTAGGAGTGGAAATGGCTGATCCCGCACGGGCTGCCAAGTTGGCGCAGCGGATTAAGGTTGTTGTTGCCGAGGCGCTGGGGCGCCGGGTGAAGGATCCCCGGCTTGAGGGCGTGACCGTCACCGACGCACGTGTGACCAACGACCTGCAGCACGCCACGGTCTACTACACCGTCTTCGGCGACGAGGTTGCCCAGTCGGACGCCGCGAAGGGCCTGGAGAAGGCCAAGGGGGTGCTGCGCCAGGAAGTGGGCCGCAACATCACCGTGCGGCTGACGCCGACGCTGGAATTCGTCGCCGACCAGATCCCGGTTGTGGCCTCCAACCTCGAAGAGCTCCTGCGCGCCGCCAAGAAGCGCGACGCCGAGGTAGCTGCCCTCGCGGCCGGTGCCAAGCACGCCGGCGACGCCGACCCGTACAAGAGCGACGTCCCCGAGGACATCGAACTCGACGAAGACGACTTCGATGAGGAAGATACCGACCTCACCGTTGACCGCGACGTCGACGAGGACAGCAACAAGTAGTCCCCACCCGTCATCACCAGCACTGGCCGGACCCGGCAACGGGGCCGGCCAGTGCCGTCTGGGCCCGGAGGACTTTGGACCCTAGGCCCCGGCCTGGCCGGAGCGTCCCATGGAACCATGACTGCGGGCGAGCCCACGGGCGGCGGCCGGCCGTGACGAAGGCCCTGACCAAGTGCCCGGCGTGCGGCACCACCAACCGTGTCCCGGCTACCGGGTCCGGCCGTCCGCGCTGCGGCAAATGCCACGCGCACCTGCCCTGGATCGTGGAGGCCGGCGACGGCGACTTTGCCGCGGTCGCAGAGCAGTCCCCGGTGCCTGCCCTGGTCGATTTCTGGGCCGCCTGGTGCGGCCCGTGCCGGATGGTCAGCCCCGTGCTGGACAAGCTGGCCCGGGAACGCGCCGGACGGGTCAAATTGGTGAAGGTCGACGTCGACACCTCGCCGGACCTGTCCCGGCGCTTCGACGTCCAGGCCATCCCAACGATGCTGGTGGTGTCAGGCGGGAAAGTGGTGGCCCGCCAAACCGGGGCGCCGCCGGCAGCCGCACTGGCTACCTGGCTCGATACCGCACTGTCAGCGCCGCCGTCGGGCGCCTAAACCGCCTAACAACGGTGAGCCCATGCCCAGCAGGAAGCCGAAGTCATACCAGTTGCCGGCCCGTCCCGTGTTGTAGAAGGGGAACTCGCGCCAGGCGCCGAACACGTGCGCAATCAGGATGATCCAGGCCGTGATCCCGTTCCAGATACCCCACAACAAGTCCTGCCACCACATGAGGTCCTCCTCCCGGGCCGCCGCGCACCCGCCCTGAATCCGCCCGCACCCGCGTCCGGTCAGGCTACTGCCTGGTCCGGCCGCGCGGTAGGACTAGAGGGCCCCTCCGCGGGCGGGAAGCCTGCCGACGCCCTCCACAAGCTCCGCCTGGCCCCCGCACAGGGCAATCCGGATCCAGCCCTCGCCGATCGACCCGAACGCGGTACCCGGGGCGAAGGACACTCCGGCGTCCGCGAGGAAGCGCCGCACCCAGGACCGGACGTCGCCGCCGCTGACGTGCGAGACGTCCGCCCAGAGGTAAAAGGCGCCCTGGGCCGTGAGGAAGGGAATGCCCTTGGATTCCAGCACTGCTGAGGCGGCGTCCCGGTTCGCGCGGTAGTGCGCGTGGGCGTGGCTGACGTAGTCCTGCGGTCCGGTCAGGGCCGCGAGGGCAGCGTACTGCGAGGGTGATGCCACGCAGGAGACGATCGCCTCCATCACGTTGTTCATCTGCTGTTCGAGCCCGGGCGGGCAGACCAGCGCGCCGATCCGCAAGCCCGTCAGGCCGTAGGTTTTGGACAGGGTCAGGGAGGTGAACACCCGGGCCTCGCCGGGAACGTCGCTGTCGAACCGCGCCGGGCTGACATGCGGGACGTCGTAGGTGAAGGCCTCGTAACACTCGTCCGAAATGATCCAGAGGTCGTGCCGGACGGCCAGCTCCACCAGGCTGCGGGTGAGGT
>NZ_JBFTNO010000312.1:0-2148 GCF_056397525.1 Arthrobacter sp. 05L45_2
GGTGCAGGCCGTCCCGGTGGCGGCCGCGGCCCGGGCCGTCCGGGTGCTCCCGGCACCGGTGGTCCCGGCGCAGGCGGCGGCGCTCCGGCCGGCGGTGGCTTCGGCAAGGGTGGCCGCGGTCGCGGTGGTACCCAGGGTGCCTTCGGTAAGGGCGGCGCAGGCCGTGGCAAGCAGCGCAAGTCGAAGCGTGCCAAGCGCCAGGAACTGGAGCAGATGAGTGCTCCGTCGCTGGGTGGCGTGAGCGTGCCCCGCGGCGACGGCAACACCGTTGTCCGGCTCCGCCGCGGCTCGTCCATCACGGACTTCGCCGACAAGATCGAGGCAAACCCCGCCGCGCTGGTGACGGTCCTCTTCCACCTCGGCGAAATGGCCACGGCCACGCAGTCGCTGGACGAGGAAACCTTCGCGCTGCTCGGCGAGGAGCTGGGTTACAAGCTGCAGGTTGTTTCGCCGGAAGACGAGGAGCGCGAGCTGCTCTCCGGCTTCGACATCGACTTCGAGGCCGAGCTGGAAGCCGAAGGCGACGACGACCTCGAGGCACGTCCTCCGGTAGTCACCGTTATGGGCCACGTCGACCACGGTAAGACCCGACTGCTCGATGCCATCCGCAAGTCCGACGTTATGGCGGGCGAGCACGGCGGCATTACGCAGCACATCGGTGCCTACCAGGTCACCCACAACCACGAGGGCACCGATCGCAAGATCACCTTCATCGATACCCCGGKCCACGAGGCGTTCACCGCCATGCGTGCCCGTGGTGCGAAGGTCACCGACATCGCCATCCTCGTGGTTGCAGCGGACGACGGCGTTATGCCCCAGACCGTTGAAGCCCTCAACCACGCGCAGGCGGCCAACGTGCCGATCGTTGTGGCCGTGAACAAGATCGACAAGGAAGGCGCCAACCCGGACAAGGTCCGCGGCCAGCTGACCGAGTACGGCCTGGTTCCGGAAGAGTACGGTGGCGACACCATGTTCGTTGAGGTCTCTGCCCGCCAGAACCTCAACATCGACGAGCTGCTCGAGGCTGTCCTGCTCACCGCGGACGCTGCCCTGGACATGCGCGCCAACCCGAACAAGGACGCCCGCGGTATCGCGATCGAAGCAAACCTGGACAAGGGCCGCGGTTCCGTGGCCACTGTTCTGGTCCAGTCCGGTACGTTGCACGTCGGCGACACGATTGTGGCAGGCACGGCCCACGGCCGCGTCCGCGCCATGTTCGACGACGACGGCAGTGCACTGACCGAGGCCGGCCCGTCCCGCCCCGTGCAGGTGCTGGGTCTGTCCAACGTCCCGCGCGCCGGTGACACCTTCTTCGTGACCGCTGACGAGCGCACCGCCCGCCAGATCGCCGAGAAGCGTGAAGCTGCCGACCGCAACGCCGCCCTGGCCAAGCGCCGCAAGCGCATCAGCCTGGAAGACTTCGACCAGGCCGTCGCCGACGGCAAGATCGACACCCTCAACCTCATCCTCAAGGGTGACGTGTCCGGTGCCGTCGAAGCCCTCGAGGACGCGCTGCTCAAGATCGACGTTGGCGAGGGTGTCCAGCTCCGCGTTATCCACCGCGGTGTCGGTGCGATCACGCAGAACGACGTCAACCTGGCAACGGTCGACTCCGCCGTTATCATCGGCTTCAACGTCAAGCCCGCCGAGCGTGTTGCCGAACTGGCAGACCGCGAAGGCGTGGACATGCGCTTCTACTCCGTCATCTACGCAGCAATTGATGACATCGARGCAGCCCTCAAGGGCATGCTCAAGCCGGAGTACGAAGAGGTCCAGCTTGGCACCGCCGAGGTCCGCGAAGTGTTCCGTTCCTCCAAGTTCGGCAACATTGCAGGCTCGATCGTCCGCTCGGGTGTTATCCGGCGCAACGCCAAGGCCCGCATCAGCCGCGACGGCAAGATCATCGGCGACAACCTCACCGTTGAGACGCTCAAGCGCTTCAAGGACGACGCCACCGAGGTCCGCACGGACTTCGAGTGTGGTATCGGTCTTGGCTCGTACAACGACATCAACGAAGGTGACATCATCGAGACCTTCGAGATGCGCGAGAAGCCGCGCGTCTAAGGTGTGGCTTCACGGGTGGGGCCGTCGGAATTTTCCGGCGGCCCCGCCCCTTCGCTGGGCGGCAATGGATCTACGATCCATTGC
>NZ_JBFTNO010000313.1:0-2146 GCF_056397525.1 Arthrobacter sp. 05L45_2
GCCGGACGCGGTGCGCCCGGACGTGCACCGGCAGCACCGGCGGGACGCGGAGCGCCCGGACGGGGGCCGCCTGCGCCTGCTGCGGGACGGGGGCCGCCGGGGCGGTCGCCCTCGGTGCGGCTTCCGCCCGGACGCGGCATGCCCTGGGACGGCGCGAACGGGTTGTTACCCGGACGTGCGCCGCGTTCGTTGTCGCCACCGCGGCCGCGGGGCATGCCCTGGGACGTGGCGAACGGGTTGTTACCGGGACGGGGTCCGCCCGGCCGGGGAGCCGAACCGCCCTGGCGTGCCGGGGCAGCCGGGGTCTCAGCCTTCGGGGCCGGGCGTGCGCCCGGCTTGGCGCCAGCGGCCGGAGCAGCAGCGGCKTCGGCGGCAGGGGCGGCCGGGGCCGCTGCAGGCGCTTCAGCCGGTGCCGGGGCAGCCGGTGCAGCCGGAGCTTCAGTCTTGGATTCGGCAGCCTTCGGGGCGGCGGGGGCCGGCGCGGGCGCCGGACGTGTCGCGGCCGGGCTGGCCTTGGGGGCAGACGCGGGCGCTTCGGACTTCGAAGCTGCAGGCGCGTCAGGGTAGGCGTTGCGGAGCTTCCGCACCACGGGGGCCTCAATGGTGGAAGAGGCGGAGCGAACGAATTCGCCCAGTTCCTGCAGTTTGGTTACTGCATCTTTGGAAGTAATACCGAGCTCTTTAGCAAGCTCATGTACGCGGACCTTGGCCACATTTCTCCTGTCTCGGTCCGCACCGAGCCAGGCACGAACCGTCTACTTCTTACTGCGGGCCTCCGCCGCGAGTGCAGCTGGAAGGCCCATTGCAGAGCGCAACAAAGTTGTCATCGTTGCGCACTCATCGCTGGGAACTCATCGGGTTTCCATCAGTTTTCTGACCCGCTTTCAGGTTGGACGGTTGTTGCTGCGGCCACCGGGGTGTCCACTGCTTGCGTGCCTGCCATGATCCGGCGTTCGACGTCGGCGGTTCCGGCAGCGCCGTTGAGGGCGCGTCCGAACGCTCGACGTTTGACCGCCAGTGCCAGGCACTTTTCGCTGGGGTGCAGCCATGCTCCCCTGCCAGCCATCCGGCGTCGTTCATCCACTACGACGGCGGATGATCCGCCGGCGTCGGCAACGAGCCGGAGCAGCTCCGACCGCAGCCCCTTCTTCCGGCATCCGATGCACGTGCGCTGCGGCTGATTCCCGAGGTGTTGCACTTCTGCCACTACGAGTATCTTCCTGCCAGCCACGCCATTACCGTCCTCCGGACTTCCGGTCAGAAACCGGCCGTGCCGGAGGCACACAGATACCGGCCGTGAGGCGCGGTCATGTCTATTCTAGCCCCTCCGGCCCCGGACGCCCGAAACGGAGGGCGTTCGGCGGCCGGCGGACGCTGGGCCCCGGAGTCCGTGGATGGACCCCGGGCGCGGTCTACTTGTCGCGGTTCTCCGCGGCGTCGGAGACGATGTCGATCCGCCAGCCCGTGAGCTTGGCCGCCAGGCGCGCGTTCTGGCCTTCCTTGCCGATGGCGAGGGAAAGCTGGTAGTCCGGCACCACAACGCGGGCGGACCGGGTGGCCTCGTCCGTGATGGTGACCGAATTCACGCGCGACGGCGAGAGGGCACTGGCGATGAACGCGGCGGGATCGTCGCTGAAGTCGACAATGTCGATCTTTTCATCGTTCAGTTCGTTCATCACCGCACGCACACGGGAACCCATTTCGCCGATGCACGCACCCTTGGCGTTGATGCCGGGCGTGTTCGCCTTCACGGCGATTTTGGTGCGGTGCCCGGCCTCGCGGGCCAGTGCCACAATCTCGACCGAGCGGTCCGCGATTTCCGGGACCTCCAGCTCGAACAGTTTCCGGACGAGGCCGGGGTGGGAGCGGGAGAGCGTGATGGACGGGCCCTTGGTGCCGCGGTGCACGTCGATCACGAACGCGCGGAGCCGGTTGCCGTGGGTGTACTTCTCACCGGGAACCTGTTCGGGCGGGGGCAGGAGCGCCTCCACCRTACCGAGGTTGACCTGGATCATGTGCGGGTTGTTGCCCTGCTGGATGGTGCCGGCTACGAGTTCGCCTTCGCGGCCCTTGAACTGGCCCAGCACGTTGTCGTCCTCGGCGTCGCGGAGACGCTGCAGGATGATCTGGCGCGCGGTGCTCGCTG
>NZ_JBFTNO010000314.1:0-2114 GCF_056397525.1 Arthrobacter sp. 05L45_2
GCCCTGGTCCTGATCGTCGTCTCAGCCCTCACGGCCTTCGCCTGCGCCTGGATTGTGAAGGGCGGCCCGGTCCGGCTGATCCCGCTGGCCACCCCGGGCTGGACGCCGTGGCTGATCGGCCTCTGCCTGGCGCTGGCCGCCTGGGTGCTGCTGGCGTACTGCCTCCCGAGGACCGTGTCCTGGCATGCCAGCCGCTACACCCTGACCAGCCGGCGCCTGATTGCCCGTTACGGGATGCTGCGGCGCCGCGACCAGCAGATTCCGCTGGCCGCCGTGCGTAATGTGTTCATCGAACAGACCCTGCTCCAACGGACCCTGCGCTCGGGGAATATATCCTTGGATACCGGGTACCCCGCCAACACGGTGATTCCGGACGTCCCGGAGGTCATGACGTTCCGGAGCTTCATCCTCGACGCACTTGATGAACTTCCGGAGGGTGAAGTGTTTGACGCCCGCGACACGGTGCGCGGTCCCGACGATTGGCCCCTGGACATGAGAGAAGGTGGAAGAGATGAACGCTGAGCACGTGCACCCTGACACCGGACTCCTGGCCGCCGATCCCTCGGATGTCCCCGACGTGGTGCTCGACGCAGCCTCCCTCGAGGCCGCCGTCCTCGATTCCGTTGCGGCCTCCGACGCCGTTGACCCGGCGGACGCCGTTGATCCGGCGGACGCCGGGCCCGACGCCGAGCTGGACACCGACACCGACGCCGATCCGGGCACAGCCGCCGCCGATTCGGACGCCGACGCCGGCGCGGAGCCGCCGGTTGCCCCGCCCACCAGCACCATGTCCGCCGAACGGCTCGCCGCCAAAGCACTGGAGCAGCGCCTCCTCGGCGGCGAACGCAAGCTGCGCCGCCGCGAAATTGCCGCCGGGGCAGGGCTCTCGCTCCTTTCCGCCCGGAAACTCTGGCGCGCCCTCGGATTCCCCAATCTTGGCGATGAKGACGTCGCGTTCACCGAACGGGACCAGACGGCGCTGAACACGATTGTGGACCTGGTCCGCACCGGCAAACTCACCGAGGAAGCCGCTATCTCCGTGACCCGCGCCATCGGCCAGATGACGGACCGGATGGTGGTCTGGCAGATCGAGGCGCTGGTGGAGGACATGGTCCACCAGCAGGGGGTGACGGACGCCGTCGCCCGCAAACGGCTGGTCAGCGAACTGCCATCACTGGTGGACGCGCTGGAAGAAATGCTGGTCTACTCCTGGCGCCGCCAGCTCAACGCCGGAGTCCAGCGGCTGGCCGTGCGCGCCGAAGCCGGTCTTGCCTCCAGCGAGGAAGGCCGGGAAGGGGACGAGGACGACGCGCCGCTGCCCCTGGCCCGCGCCGTCGGTTTCGCGGACCTGGTCTCCTACACCAGCCTGTCCCGCCGCATGAACGAGAAAACCCTCGCCCAGCTGGTGCAGCGCTTCGAAAACAAGTGCGCCGAGATCATCTCCGTCGGCGGCGGCCGGCTGGTCAAGACCGTGGGCGATGAAGTCCTCTACATCGCCGAAACCCCGGCCGCCGGCGCCGAGATCTCCCTGGCCCTCGCCCAGGCCTTCAACGAGGACGAGATCCTGCCCCAGGCCCGCGTTGCCATGGTGTGGGGCCGGATCCTCTCCCGGCTGGGCGATATCTACGGGCCCACCGTCAATCTCGCCGCCCGGCTCACCGCGCTGGCCGATCCCGGGACCGTGCTGGTGGACTCCATGACCGCGGCCGCCCTCGAACGCGACGAACGCTTTGTGCTGCTGCCGCGGGACGCGGAAAACGTCCGGGGATTCGGCGAAATCCACCCGGTCGAGCTGCAGCGCGGCAGCGGAAGGGGCCTGGTCCTGGACTAGGCGCCCACGGGACACGCGCCCGGGCTTCCGTAACCCCGCGCCGGGGGTTTCTCTATTCGATGGTCAATATGTCATAGTCGTGGTTATCCGGCCACGCCAAGGCACTTCACCGCGCCCGCCGGGCGTGACTCTGGGGGACAGCAGCACATGAAGAACATCCTCGATACCGTGCGGGCACTAACACGCCCCGGTTTCCGTGCTGCCCCGCCCGTCTCCGCTGCCCGGCCCTCTGCTGCCCGTTCACGTGCGGGTTGTTGTCGTGTGGTGGTGGGGTCTTTTGTGG
>NZ_JBFTNO010000315.1:0-2109 GCF_056397525.1 Arthrobacter sp. 05L45_2
AGGGTGTTGATCTCGTGGGTGCCCTCGTAGGAGTAGATCGCCTCGGCGTCGGAGAAGACCTTGGCCATCTCGTAGTCCGTGACGATCCCGTTGCCGCCAAGCAGGCTGCGGCCGATGGCGACGCTTTCGCGCATCCGGGCCGTGGTGAACGCCTTGGCGAGGGCGGACTGTTCGTCCTTTGCCTCGCCGGCGTCCTCCAGCTGCGAGAGGCGGACCATCATGCCCATCGAGCTGACGGCGTTGCCCAGTATCTGCACCAGCTGGTGCTGGACCAGCTGGAAGGAAGCGATCGGACGGCCGAACTGGCTGCGCTCGACGGCGTAGCGGCGGGCGACGTCGAAAGCGGCGAGCTGCTGGCCCACGGCCTGCCACGCTACGGCCAGCCGGGTGACCTTGAGGACCTTGTTGGTGTCGCGGAAGCTGTTGKCGTTGGCCAGTTTGAAGAAGTCCGGGACCACAACGTTGCTGAGGGTGATGTCGGCGTTCTGGACGGTGCGCAGCGAGATCTTGTTTTCGATCTTCGTGGCGCTGAAGCCCTCGGTCTTGGTGTCCACGAGGAAGCCCTTGACCTGGCTGTCGGCCAGGTCCCGGGCGTAGATGACTACCCAGTCGGAGAAGGTGGCGTTCCCGATCCAGCGTTTGGCGCCGTTGAGGATCCAGCTGTCGCCCTCCCGCCGGGCGGTGGTGCGGGTGCCGCCGGCGACGTCGGAGCCACCCAGAGGTTCGGTCAGGCCGAAGGCGCCGATCTTCTTCAGGGAGTAGATATCCGGCAGCCAGGCCTCCTGCTGCTCCTGGGAGGCGAGGGCTTCGATGGAACCGGTGAACAGCCCGTCGTGCACGCCCATAAAGGTCGCGATCGAGGTGTCGGCGCGGGTGGCCTCGGCGTGCAGGATGCCGGCGAAGAGGTTGGAGTAGCCCTGGCGGCGGACCGGGCTGACCAGGTCGATCTCTGCCAGCTTAGGGATCAGCTCCATGGGGAATTCCCCGCGGTTCCAGCAGTCCACGGCGATCGGCTTCACTTCGCGGGCCATGAACTCCCGCACCTCCGCCAGCCGGTCCTGCTCCTTGCCGCTGAGCAGCTGCTCGAAAGCGAAGAAGTCGCCGTCGGCGTAGGGGAGGTTGTTGATGTCGATTGCAGCTTTGGACATGTTGTTCCTTCACTYGTGATCRGCAGYGATCAAAAGGGTACGGCGTCACGCCGCGATAAGTTACTCACCAGTAACATATCGCAGGTTCGGACCTGCTGGCAAGTATCTGGCTGCCTGTTTCGGGGCACAAAAAAGGGCCGCAGCCTGCGCATGCGCGCCTGCTGCGGCCCCGCCGGCCGGGGTGGGTCCGGTGCATCCGGATTGTTGTAGGGCTACTCGGACTTGAACCGAGGACCTTAGGATTATGAGTCCCGCGCTCTAACCAGCTGAGCTATAGCCCCGTGGGCCCGGCGACCCCGGACCCGTGGCGGGCCGGAGTGATCCGGGCAAAAACACTCTAGCAATAGTAGACGGCCTGGCCCGGGCACTAGCGCCCGGATGCGTCGGGCCGCCCCGCCGTTCGCCTAGACGACGAGGTCGTCGTAGCTGGCCCCGCGGTAGATGTCTTCGAAGGTCTGCAGCGTGCGCCCGAGGCTGTGGCTTTCCACCATGCTGCGGCTCGCCTTGCCCATGGCCGCCTGTTCGTCCGCAGGCAGCGACAGCACGCTTTCGATCTTCGCGGCGAGGTCGCCGCTGTCGTTCGGCGTGAAGAGGTAGCCGTTCTCGCCGTCGCGCACCAGGTGCGGAAGCGCCATGGCATCGGCCAGCACCACGGGGGTGGACGCGGACATCGCCTCGAGGGTGACAAGGGACTGCAGTTCGGCTGTGCCGGGCATGCAGAACAGGTCCGCGCTGAGGTAGGCCCGGCGGAGCTCTTCATCGCTGGCCAGGCCGAGGAACTTCACCCGGTCCTTCAGGCCGAGCCGGTCAACCTGCGCTTCGAGCGCGGGCCGCACCTCGCCGCCGCCGACAATCTCCAGGTGGACGTCCAGGCTGGCCGGCGTTTTGGATACGGCATCGATCAGGACGTCGATGTGCTTCTCTTCGGCGAGGCGGCCGACGAACAGGACAGTGGGGCTGG
>NZ_JBFTNO010000316.1:0-2103 GCF_056397525.1 Arthrobacter sp. 05L45_2
GGTGGAATCCAGCAGCTTTGACAAAACCGGCGCCCCCGCGACCGTCGCACTGGTCGCCAAGATCAGCGAGCCCGCGGCCGACGTCGTGTCCTTCTATAGCAAGAAACTCGCGGGCCTGGGCTTCAAGGCCGTACCGGGCGGCGCGGTGGGTTCGGTGGCGTCGAGGGATTACCTGCGCGGAACTAACGAAACCGTGAACCTCGCCGTCGTGGAGGCTGCCGGCGTCTCGACCTTCACCATTGGCGCCAACGTCGCCGCTGAGTCCGTCAAGTGAGCCTGGCCGAACAACTCCGGGTTGAGCAGACCGACTTTGTCGCGGCCGTCGCCGGCAAGCTGACCGATTTCCTGACCGAACGTGCCACCCTGATGTCCTCCATTTCCACGGACATCGATCCGCTGATGGGATCGATCTCCAACCTCGTCACCGGCGGCAAACGCCTCCGGGCCCTCATGTGCTACTGGGGCTGGCGGGGAGCCGGCGGCGGGGCAGGTGCCGGCGAGGTGGTCACCGCGGGCTCGGCGCTGGAGCTGTTCCAGGCAGCTGCGCTCATCCACGACGACATCATCGACCGCTCGGACACCCGCCGCGGCGGCCCCAGTGTGCACCGCCGTTTCAGCGAGCTGCACGCGAGCCAGGGCTGGGCGCTGGACCCGGAGCGCTTCGGCCACGCCGCAGCCATTCTCACCGGCGATCTGTGCCTGTCCTTCAGCGAGGAATCGTTCACGGCCATCGGCGACCGGGCAGCGTCCGGCAGCCGGGCCAGGCTCATCTTTGACCTGATGCGCGCCGAGGTTATGGCCGGCCAGTACCTCGACATCCTTGAGGAGGTCGCCGGCCCGCACCGGGACCGCGCCGGCGCTGTCAGCCGCGCCCAGTCGATTATCCGCTTCAAGTCGGCGAAGTATTCCACCGAACACCCACTGGCGCTGGGCGGTGCCCTCGCGGGCGCATCGGACGAGCTGCTGCGGGGCTACTCGGCGTTTGCCCTCCCCCTAGGCGAAGCGTTCCAGCTTCGCGACGACGTCCTGGGCGTCTTCGGGGATCCTGTCACCACCGGCAAGCCGGCCGGCGATGACCTGCGCGAAGGCAAGCGGACGGTGCTGGTCGCCTTCGCCCTGGACCAGGCGGCCCCTGCAGAGTCCGCCTTCATCGATGCCAAGCTGGGCAGCCCGGACCTGACGGCCGGCGACGTCGAGGAAATCCGCCGCATCATCATTGAGTGCGGTGCCCTGCAGGCCACCGAGGTCCTGATCGAACAGTTCGGCGCAGCCGCATTCGATGCCCTCGACCTGCTGCCGCTGGAAGAACTCCCCAAGACGGCCCTCCGGAGGCTCGCCGAAGCCGCTGTCAGCCGGACGGCCTAGTCCGCCCGCAAATCTCCGGATACGGCAAAGGCCGTGCACAGCGCCAGACGCTGAGCACGGCCTTTGTTATGGGCCCAGGGACCGCGCCTACCAGGCCATGGTCTGCGCGCGGCGCCGGATTTCGGTCTTTCGTCCTTCACGCAGGGCATCAATCGGACGCCCGCGCAGGGATTCGTCGGCAGTAAAGAGCCAGACAATGAGTTCCTCATCCGAGTAGCCCGCGTCGGAAAGAACCACGATGGTGCCCTTGAGGCTCTCCACGGCGTGGCCGTCCTGGATAAAAGCTGCCGGCACGGAGCGAATCCGGCGGTCGCCGATCCGCAGGGCCGCCAGCGCACGTTCGTCCAGCAATGCATGAACCTTGGTGATAGAGACATCCAGTTGCTGGGCTACATCGGGCAGGGGCAGCCATTCGCCCACAAGGCTTTCTACAGTACTCACGGATCAAGATTGCCATGCCGGAGAGGATTGCGCCTAGTCAGCCGCGTGCGCTGTACGGGTCCTCTTAACGTTGACCTTAATAAAGGCTACGAAAACAGGCACCTTAATGCCCGACGCCGGGACTCCGTTTGCTCCCGGCGCCCCCGGCCCGGCGCGCGGCCGGGGACGACACACCAAATGGCCGTCGTTGCACAATGTCAAACAGTTCTTGTGCTATTTCGCAATTCGTGAGAGATTCGCTTAGTTCACATTTGTAACTGCAGTATCTCCAGTCACACTGGTAACACCAGTAACATC
>NZ_JBFTNO010000317.1:0-2056 GCF_056397525.1 Arthrobacter sp. 05L45_2
GTTGTGCAGACCGAAGTGGCTGAACGGGTTGGCGAAGATCTGGAAGAAGTTGTCTTTGTTGCTGGTAGCCATCGAGGCGCCCCACAGGACCGTTGTGCAGACCGAAGTGGCTGAACGGGTTGGCGAAGATCTGGAAGAAGTTGTCTTTGTTGCTGGTAGCCATCGAGGCGCCCCACAGGACCCACATGATGCCGATGGTTCCGATGGCGACGAAGCTCATCATCATCATGTTCAAAGCCGACTTGGCGCGCGTCATGCCGCCRTAGAAGAATGCCAGGCCCGGGGTCATRAACAGCACGAGGGCTGATGCGACCAGGAGCCAAACGAGACCTGCGGTGAGTTCCATGGTCTGCGTCCTCTCTTGCTCTTAGGTGTCTTGCTCGTAGGTGCGGAATAGTCCGCCTGCCCAACGCGGTTTGCGTTCTAAGAAGAGTTTGCTGGCGGCGTGTTTCACCGGCTGAGGATTTACATTGCCGGGTTGTTACAAGAACCTCCCGGAAGTAAATGGTGCATCTCACGCTTGTTACGGTTATGTTTCACGCGTTCCATCCCGCCCCGGACTCCCACCAGGCACCCCACGCAACACCGAAGGCAGCAGCATGAGCAAAACAACCCGTTCCGGCGCCCCCACCGGGCCGATGGCCGTCCTCCGGCCGCACGGCAGGCCGCGCCTGCCCCGGGACATCAAGGTGATGCTGGTCGCGGCGTTCCTGATTGCGCTGGGTTTTGGCCTCGTGGCGCCGGTGCTCCCCCAGTTCGCCACGACGTTCGACGTCGGCGCGACGGCGGCCGCGGTGATCGTCAGCATTTTCGCGTTTATGCGGCTCGTGTTCGCCCCGGCGGGCGGCGCACTGATTGTGCGGCTAGGTGAACGCCCGGTCTACGTGGCCGGGCTCCTGATTGTCGCGGCCTCGACGGCGGCGTGCGCGTTCGCCCAGAACTACTGGCAGCTGCTGGTCTTCCGCGGCCTCGGCGGAGCCGGCTCGGTGATGTTCACGGTGGCGTCGATGGCGCTGGTGGTCAGGCTGGCGCCGCCGGAAAGCCGCGGGCGCGTCTCCGGCGCCTACGCGTCGGCCTTCCTCATCGGCAACGTGTGCGGCCCGATCGTCGGCGGCCTGCTGGCCAGCTTCGGCCTGCGGGTGCCCTTCCTGGCCTACGCCGCCGCCCTGGTCCTCGCCGCCGCAGTGGTGCAAACCCAGCTCACCCACGTCCCCACGGGCTCCCGCGAGGCCGGCGCCACCGCCCCGGCCATGCAACTGCGCGACGCCCTGCGGGACAGCGCCTACCGGGCCGGGCTGGCGTCCAGCTTCGCCAACGGCTGGGCCACGTTCGGCGTCCGGATGGCGACGGTCCCGCTCTTCGCCGTCGTGGCCCTGGGCGCGGGGTCCTCGTCTGCGGGCTGGGCGCTGGCGGTGTTCGCCGCCGGCAACGCGGCGGCCCTCACCTTCTCCGGCCGGCTCGCGGACAACCTGGGACGGAAGCCGCTGATGCTCGCCGGCCTGGTGGTCACGGGCCTCGCCACAGCCAGCATCGGCCTGACCCACGAGCTGCCCTGGTTCCTGCTGGCGTCCACCATCGCCGGCGTCGGCTCCGGGCTGCTGGGCCCGGCACAGCAGGCGGCCATCGCCGACGTCGTGGGTAACGAACGCTCCGGCGGCCGGGTCCTGGCGGTATTCCAGATGACCTCGGACAGCGGCGCCATCCTGGGCCCGGTCATCGCCGGGCTCCTGGCCGACCGGCTTGGCTACGGCTGGGCATTTGGCGTGACCGGCGGGGTGCTCCTGGCCGCGGCCGCGGGCTGGATGTTCGCCCGCGAAACGTTCAGGACCACCCCGGCGGACGCGCCGGCCTAGTTCAGCAGCGCGTCGACGAAGCTCTCGGCTTCGAACGGCGCGAGGTCGTCCGCGCCCTCGCCGAGGCCGATCAGCTTGACCGGCACCCCGAGGGACTTCTGGATCGCGACGACGATGCCGCCCTTGGCTGTGCCGTCCAGCTTGGTCAGGACGATGCCGGTGATGTTGACCACCTCGGCGAAGACACGGGCCTGGTTCAGACC
>NZ_JBFTNO010000318.1:0-2012 GCF_056397525.1 Arthrobacter sp. 05L45_2
CCGGAGGAGGGCATCAGCATCGGCGTGATCCTGGGCTTCCCGCCGGAGATCGCCGAGGAACTGCAGCGCTGGCGCGCCTCCTTTGGGGACCCCATGGCCGCCACGGTGCCGGCGCACATCACGCTGGTGACCACCACCATGACGCAGGACTGGGAAGCTACGCGCAGCCACGTCCGGGAGGTGGCCCGGCAGCAGGAACCCTTCACGGTGACGATCGCCGGCACGGGCTCGTTCCGGCCGGTCTCCCCGGTGGTGTTCCTGAACGTCGAGGCGGGCTTCGGCGAGTGCGTGAACCTGCACCGGCAGCTCCAGGCCGGCCCGCTGGAGCGTGACCTGCCCTTCGCCTATCACCCGCACGTCACCGTGGCCCACGATGTCGCGCCCGAAAGCCTCGATGAGGCCGAAACGGTGCTGAAGGACTATAGGGCCAGCTTCCCGGTGGCTAGCATGGGACTTTACGAGCACGATGACAACGGCATCTGGCAGCTACGGGAAGAACTTGACTTTGGCACCGAACTTGACGACCACCGAGGCCCGGCCGACGAAGCAAGCGGCCGCTGACCCGCCCCTCCCCACCGAACTCGCCCGGCTGAAGCTTGAGGTGATCCGGAAGCGGGTCGACTGGGGCAAGGCCCGGCGGTCCGGCGGCGGCCTGGCCGGGCTGCTGGCCATGGTCCAGTGGCTGCTTGCCCGGCTCAACGCGTTCCGTCCGATGCGCGCGTTCCAGCACTACAACCTGCAGCACGGACCGCTGATGAGCGCCGGAATCGGCTTCAACATGTTCTTCTCCATCACCGGTTTGCTGGCGACCGGCTTCTCGATCGCCGGGCTGCTGCTGCGCGGCCAGCCGGCCCTGCTGGACAAGGTGGTGGGCAGCGTGGCCACCAGCGCCCCGGGCCKGCTCAAGGTCGACGGACGCGAGGGCCTGGTGGACCCGCAGGAGCTGCTGAACCCCAGCGGCCTCGGGTGGACGGCCGTGATCGCCGCCATCGTCACCGTGGTGACCTCGCTGGGCTGGATCGCCGGCCTCCGCGACGGACTGCGCGGTGTGCTGCGGATCGGGCCGCTGAAAATCAACCCGCTCCTGCTGAAACTGCACGACGTCGGCACCCTGCTGTTGCTCGGCGTCGCCCTGGTCATCAGCGCCGGCGCCTCCCTGGTGTTCGGTACGGCGGCCGGCTGGGTGGCCGAGCAGCTCAAGCTGGACCCGGTTGTGGCCGGCCCGCTCACCACGTCTATCAAAATCGGCGTGCCCCTGGTGCTCGGCTGGGTCACTGCCCTGATCATGTTCCGCCTCGCCGGCGGCCTGAAACTGCAGCGCCGGGCCCTCCTGGAAGGCACCATCCTGGCCGCCGTGGGCACCAGCGTGCTGCAGATCTTCAGCGCCGAGCTCCTCGCCAGCGCCGGCCGGAACCCGCTGCTGGCCCCGTTCGCCATCATCATCGGCCTGCTCATCTGGTTCAACCTGGTCAGCCAGGTCTACCTGGTCTCCGCCGCCTGGTCCGCGGTGCGGGAAGAGGACCTCAAGACCTCAACGCCGGCCAGAACGGCGGGCTGGGGAGCCCGTCAGGTCCAGCCGGGCAAGACCCCGTCAGAGCACGAGCACCGGCGCCCGGCCGAGACTTTCAGGCGTCGAGGTACTGATCGGCCCATGCCGAAATAATCCTGGCCGCGCGGGCTGCCTGGCCCTTGCCCGTGAGCAGGTGGTCCGAGCCCTCCAGCGAGACGAAATTGCGCGGATGCCGTGCTGTCTGGAAGATGCTGCTGGCGTTCTCGATGCCCACCGTGTTGTCGGTGGGGGAGTGCAGCACCATCAGGGGCTTGTGCAGCCGCCGGATGCAGTCCGTCAGGTCCGCGTTCTCCAGGTCCTCGACAAAGTGGCGGCGGATTTCCACGCGTTTGCCGCCCAGGTCCACTTCCGCGCTGCCCTCGCTGAGGATGCGGTCCAGGGCCGCGTCGAAGACGTGGGCCACGTGCTTGGGGGAGAACGGCGCGCCCACCGTGGCCACGGC
>NZ_JBFTNO010000319.1:0-2000 GCF_056397525.1 Arthrobacter sp. 05L45_2
CGTCTGGGTAGCCGCGAAGGCTTCGAGGTTCTTGTCCACGAATTCGGGCGGGACCACCGTGCCGGAGGCCGTGTCCACCTTTTCGGAGGCCACGGCGCCGAAGCCGGTGGCCAGCGAGTTGCGGAGTTTTTCGAACTTGTTCGCGTCGACCGTGGACATGGCGTAGAGGACGATGAAGAGGCACATCAGCACGGTGACCATGTCCATGTAGGAGGCCATCCAGCGTTCGTCGACGTGATGCGCTTCGGGTTTCTTGCGGGGCCGCCGCCGTCCGCTCACGCGGCCGAGTCCATCGGTTCCGGCTGGCCGTCCCCGCTGGGAGTCTTGCGGCGGCTGTCGGCGCTCTTGAGCTGGTGCTCGGGGACCATGGACCGGAGCCGTTCGGCCAGGAGCAGGGGCTGGGCGCCGGACTGGACGGCCAGCATGCCCTCCATCAGGAGCGTCATGCGTTCGATGTCCAGTTCGGAGAGGCGGGCCATACGCGAACTGAAGGGCAGCCAGATGAAGTTGGCGGAGAGCAGGCCCCACAGGGTGGCAACGAACGCGGCGGCGATCATGTGTCCCAGCTCGTCCGGCTTCGACAGGTTTTCGAGGACGTGGGTCAGGGAGACAACGGTGCCGACGATGCCGACCGTGGGGGCGTAGCCGCCGAGGCTGGCGAAGAACTTTGAGGAGGCGTGGTCGCTGCGGGATTTCGTGTCGATCTCGTCCTCCATCTGCATCCGGAGGTCCTCGGCGTCGGTGCCGTCGGCGATGTTCTGCAGGGCGCGGGCCAGGAACGGATCCTTGACGCTCGCCGCCTCCTCCTCGAGGGAGAGCAGGCCCTCCGCGCGGGCTTTCTCCGCGAAGCGGACCATCTGGTCGATGCTTTCCTGCGGCTTGGCCGTTTTCCCCATGAACATTGCCGGCACGGATTTGAACGCCTGAATGACGTCCCTGAGGGTGTTGCCGGCCATCCCGATGGCCAACGTGGCGCCGAAGACCAGGATGAGCGGTCCGGGCAGCAGCAGGGCGGTGATGCTGCCGCCTTCAACCAGCACCATCGCGATGACGGAACCAAATGCGAGGAGTAGTCCAATGATTGTTGCGGGATCCATGGCTTACTTCCTTGGTGGTTCAGGTGCGGACGAGTCGTCCGGGCCGGCAGACGGGACCAGGCTGAGGGGGTACCCCGTGACCGCGGGAAAATCCCGCGCCTTGCTCAGGACGTAGGCGCGGTAGTCGGCAATCAGCTCCACCACCTCGGCGAGGCTTTCGAGCACCACGTAGGCGGCGCCGTCGAGCGTGACCAGGTGGGTGTCCGGGCTCTCGTGGATCCGTTCAATCAGGTCCGGATTGACCGCGAAGCGCGTTCCGTTGAGGCGAGTGACAACGATCATGGGCCGATTCTGCTCTGTGGACTGCCTGGCTGTGCGGCCAAGCGGAGGGATGGGGTGTTCTACCCTTACTGTCGGCCGCCAGCGCGCTTTCGTTAGGCACCGCCCCGCACCGGCCCCTCCCCCTGGCTCACCCCGCCCTCTCCCCCGGCCCTTCCCCTGGTTGCGCTATCACTTTTGGCTGCTCTCCCCCGGTCTTGCCAGCCAAAACTGATAGCGCAACTGAGAGGTGTGGATAACCTCAGCGGCCCGGGGGCGTTTGCCGCCACAATGATCCGCATGCGCTCTCCCGCACCGTTGCCCTCCGCCCTGTCCGCCGCGCCGTTCACACTGCATGAGGCCCGTGCGGCCAATCTGAGCCGGGCCCGCCTCCGCGCCTCCGACCTCGCTCCGGGCGGCCGCCTGGTCTACCTCCCGGGAGCCTGGGAGTTTGAGCTGCGAGATCTGGCCCGGGCGCTCTCAGCCGCGACGCCCGGCAGCTGGATTTCGCACCTGAGCGCCGCAGTTATTTACGGGCTGTGGCTGCCGCCGTGGCTGAGCGGGTGCCGGGAGCTGCACCTGAGCAAACCGAAGGCACTTCCCCCGGTCAGGCGCAAAGGCGTGGTGGGACACACCGTGCTGGCC
>NZ_JBFTNO010000320.1:0-1999 GCF_056397525.1 Arthrobacter sp. 05L45_2
CCCTCGACACGCTCGGGGTCATTTTTCCCTTCGCCCTCGCCATGGCTTTCGTCGGCCTGCTCGAATCACTGATGACGGCCAAACTGGTCGACGACATCACCGACACCCGGTCGCCCAAGACCCGCGAGGCCTGGGGCCAGGGCGTGGCCAACATCGTCACCGGATTCTTCGGCGGTATGGGCGGCTGCGCGATGATCGGCCAGACCATGATCAACGTCAAGGCCTCCGGCGCCCGCACCCGGATCTCCACGTTCCTGGCCGGCCTGTTCCTGCTGGTCCTTGTGGTGGCCCTCGGCGACGCCGTCTCGGTCATTCCGATGGCGGCGCTCGTGGCCGTGATGATCTTCGTCTCCGTGGCCACCTTCGACTGGCACAGCATCCGGCCGCGCACCCTGGTGCTGATGCCCAAGAGCGAGACCGGGGTGATGGCCGCCACCGTCATCGTCACCGTCGCCACCCATAACCTGGCGATCGGCGTCGGCGTCGGCGTCCTTGTCGCAATGGTCATGTTCGCCCGGCGGGTGGCGCATTTCGTGACGGTGGAGCGCACCGAGAGTTCCGTCGACGGGCGGGAGAGAGCCACCTACGTCGTCGACGGCGAACTGTTCTTCGCCTCCTCCAACGATCTCTACACCCAGTTCGACTATGCCCTTGACCCGCAGGACGTGGTGATCGACCTGCACGGCTCGCATCTGTGGGACGCCTCAACCATCGCGACGCTTGACGCCATCACCGCGAAGTACCGCCAGCAAGGCAAGGACGTGACGGTAGTCGGACTCAACGACGCCAGCAGCCTGATGCGCGAACGCCTGGCCGGGAAGCTCGGCGCCGGGCACTAGCAGGGCACTAGCCGGGCGGCCCCGCCGGGCTAGGACGCCGGCTTGGTCGCCTTGCCGTCGAGCCACAGGGTGTTGGATTCGTCGCTGTGCGCGCCGGTGGTCCCGACGTGTTTGCTGCTGATCCCCGGGCCTTGCCGGATGACGTGGACCAAAGCCATGCCGTGGCCGCGGCCCAGCCCGTAATCCGCGCGCAGCCAGTCGAGGATCTCGCCCGCCTGCGCGGAGGTCCCGGAAAACCCCTTCCTCCGCGCGAGCTCAAGGAGCTGACGTGGCGTCAGGCCCGTCCTGTCTTCGATGGTGTCGAGGTACGCCTGGAATGACATCCTTGGATTCCCTTCAGCGGAGCGTGGAGTTCCGGGCCACTCTAGGCACCGGATCCCGCCCCCGCCAGACCCTTCCGGCCCTAATCTGGAATCCTTCTACCTGGTTCGCCGACCGGCTACGCTCGGGACTATGGCGCAGACATGGGAGCCGGGCCAACCCGGCGTGCTCAGTCTTCCGTCCGGACGCTTGATCCGCGGCCGGGGGCTGTTGGCGCCGTTTCCGCCGGGACCGCGGCCCGAATTCGCGTTGTACCTGCTGGGGCGTCGTCCGCGTCCCGTGGGCTGGGAGTACCGGTGGGTGCGCTGGCGGGACCTGCGCATCCCGTCCGACGGCGACGACGCCCTCGATGCTTTCCGCGAAGCATGGCGCCGTGCGGCAACCGAGCGGGTGGAGGTGGCCTGCTGGGCCGGCCGGGGAAGAACAGGCACCGCGCTGGCCTGCATCGCGGTCCTGGACGGCGTCCCGGCCGCCGAGGCGGTCGAGTTTGTGCGGAGTAACTACCGGCGCGCTGCCGTGGAGACTCTCTGGCAGCGGCGCTACGTGGCGGGCTTTACCGGCGTCGAACCCTAACGCCCAACCCGTTCCCGGGCTCCGCCGCCCGGGGAGGGGCCCCTGAAGATGGGGCAGCCGTCCGCGGAGCTGCACGCTCCGCGGACGGTGGTTGCCGGGGCAACCAGTGTGCCGTAGCTAAGCGCGGGATCGGCCGCGGATGAAGTGGAAAATCAGGACAACGACGGCGATGACCAAAAGCAGGTGAATGAACCCGCCGCCGATGCTGCCGAGCAGGCCGAGGAGCCAAAGAACGGCGAGAATGATGGCTATCCAAAGCAACATTG
>NZ_JBFTNO010000321.1:0-1961 GCF_056397525.1 Arthrobacter sp. 05L45_2
CCCCGGAGCTGGCGGTCGCGACCTCTCGCGCCGCAGGCGTGGGATTCGCCGGYGGCCTTGTCGCGACCGGGCTGATCACCGAGGCCGAGGCCGGCTGGCCGGCCGACGCCCGGCAATCCGCCCTGGATGCCCTCACCGACGGCGAACTGGTCGCCCTCGCCGGTGAGCGCCTCCAGACGCTCGGCAAGGCCCTGCGCCGCCAGGAACTGGAGCAGGCCCAGACCGAAAAGATCTGGGAGAACCTCGGATGATCCAGATACTGCAGTGGTCGGCCTTGGCCCTCAGCGGAGCCGTGGCAATGGCCCGCATCCCCGACGCCCTCCGAGGGCACAACCGCTCCATCTTCGGGGTCTTCTTCCTTTCTGCGCTGGCCATCCTCCTGAGCATCGACGCCCCGTACCTTGCCATCGATTCCTGGCTGGGCGGCGCTAACTACGCCAACCTCCTCCTGCGGTTCCTGGTTTACGGCGCGGTGGCGCTGGCGGGCTACCGCACCGCCAAGGCCTTCGACGATGCGGACGCGGCCCGCCGGGTCGCGGGACCTGCGGGACTGGCAATCCTCGCCTCCATCGCCGTGGCCACCGCCGTGTCGTTCCTGCTCGCGGACACCCAGGGATCGGCCACGGGCCTGACGGGCCTGCCCCTGCGGAGCCCCGCCAACGCCATCCTGATCAACTTGTATGCCACAGCCGGAAGGGTCTACCCGGCGTTTGTGGCAGCCTGCCTGCTGCCGGCGACAATTCGAGCCGTCCGCGGCCGGTTCCCCGCGGCCGTCCGGGCCGGGGCCGTGCTGCTCTCGGTGGGATTTGCGGGCCTGATCGTTGCCGCGGTGTACGCGTTCGTCCCGTCCGACCCGGCCAGGCTCCAGGCGGTCTTCAACTTTACGGCGGTGCTGTGCCTCAGCCTTGGGCTGGCAGTCATTTGGATCGCCGGCCTGGTGGCCCGACGACGGCGGCGCGGGAGCGCGGCGGTCCCAGTCCCCGGCCCGCAGAAGTGGTCCGCGACGGCACGGCGGTAAGTTCGATATGGAGGGGTGAAGGAGTTCGGCGGGCCGCGGCGGCAGCCGAGGCTGGAAGGAGGTGGACATGCTTGAGTGGGGCACGCTGATGATATGCGGCGTCGTGACGTTGTTGCGGCTGCCCGATGCCCTGCACAAGCGGAACCGGACCGTGTTCGGCATCATGTTCCTCGCCACCCTGTGCAGCTTCCTGAGCGTCCCCGGCCCCTACACCGCCATCGACGGGGCGCTGGGCGGCCGGAACCTGACCAACYTGATCCTGCGGTTCATCGTCTTCGGCATGGTGTTCCTGGTGGGGCTGAGGCTCGCCAAGGGACTGGGCGCCGCCCGTGCGCGGCGGCTTATTACCGGGCCTGTGGGCCGCTGGACGCTGGCAGTGGCCTGCCTGGCGGTGGCGGTGACGTTCCTGCTGATGGACACGCGCGGCTCCTCGGTGGGACTGCAGAACCTGACGGACAACGGCCGGAACGCCGTCCTGGCCCCGATCTATGCCGCAGCCGGCCGCAGCTACCCGGCGCTCGTTTCCCTGGTCCTGCTGCCCCCGCTGCTCGCAACCGTGAGGTCGGCCCTGCCCCGGCTGGTGCGGGCAGGGGCTGCCCTCACCTTCGTTGGAGCCGCCGCCGCCATTGCCAGCATCCCGGCGTCCTTTGCCCCGGGCTCCTGGGATGCGGCCCGGCTCACGGTCAACTATGCGGCAGTGCTGGGGTACGTTTTGGGCCTGCTGGTCTTCTGGTTTTCCGGGCAAGTGTCGCGTCCGCCACATAACGCTCCCGCAACGTTCCGTAAAAAGTAGCCCAAGGCGTTCACAAAATCATTAGAGCGTGAGAGAATCATAAATGTGTGAAAGCGCCAGCCGGCTCCGTGAATGGGGATTCAGTCTTACTGAGCCTGGCAAAACGTCCAAGCGCCATTGGGGGGATGAGTGGTAGCGGTCCGGAAGGAC
>NZ_JBFTNO010000322.1:0-1928 GCF_056397525.1 Arthrobacter sp. 05L45_2
GTGGTGGGTGCCATGAGCCTCGGGGCCGGCGCGGTGGCCGCGTCCAGCCATGACTTCCGGGCCAACGTGGGCCACACGCTGGGCATCATCTTCCAGCCCGCCGCCCCGACCCGGACACCGGCGCCCGTAACATCCGCACCCTCCGAGGTCCCGGCCGTCCCGGCGCCGGTCCCGGCGGGCACATCCCCGGCCGCCACGGCCCCGGGAACCCCGGCCACCGAGGCCACAGCGCACGCGCCGAAGCGGCAGGGCGCGGCGCCCACGGCACCTGCTGTCGGCCGCGGCGGGGTCCTGCCTACGCCCCCACACCGGCCTGTGACGCCGGGCGTTCCGGGCCACAACGGCCGCGGCCTGAATCCGGCACCGTTGCCGACACTGCCGGCCGTCCCGACTGCCTTCCCCACCACCAAGCCGTAGCCCGGCTGTAGTGCGGGGCCGCAGGGTCCGCCGGCAGGCCGGACGCTCAGCCTGGGCGGAGCGCCGGGCGGCGCGGGCGACCTTCGCCCGGGGCCTGGCGGCCTAGGCCAGGACCTGGCGCCGGGAGGAAATGACCCCGGTATCAAAGCCGGCCAGGTGCAGGCCGCCGTGGAAACGGGCATGCTCAATCTTCACGCAGCGGTCCATCACCACGTCCAGCCCGGCCGCTTCGGCTTCCTTCGCCACATCCTCATGCCACGAGCCGAGCTGCAGCCACAGGGTCTTGGCGCCTGCCGCGACGGCCTCGTCCAGCACCCCGGGAAGGTCGTCGTGTTTGCGGAAAACGTCCACAATGTCCGGGCTCTCGGGCAGGTCCGCAAGCGATGCGTACGTCGGTTCGCCCAGGATCTCCTTGACCACCGGGTTCACGAAATAGACCTTGTACCGAGTGGAGGACTGCAGGTACGTCGCCACGAAGTAGCTCGCGCGGGAGGGCTTGTCCGAGGCGCCCACTATGGCGATCGACTTCGCCTGGCGCAGCAGGGCCAGGCGTTCCGGCGCGGACGGTCCCGTCCAGGTGCGGGTTGCTTCAGTCATCAGTTCGCTCCAATCGTGCACGCTTCGGCCGACAGTGCATCCGCACACGGCTTAGACACACCGCCTCGTTCCTCGGCGGCGCGATGCGCCGCTTCCGCGGATACACCGTCGGCCGCCATGTCAGACGCCGCGTCCAGGGCCTGGTCCAGGTCCCACAGGATGTCCTCAATGTCCTCGAGGCCCACGGAGATCCGGACCAGGTCCTCCGGGACGCCGGCTGATTCGAGCTGTTCCGGGCTGAGCTGCTGGTGGGTGGTGGAGCCGGGGTGGATCACCAGCGTCCGCGAGTCGCCCACGTTGGCCAGGTGCGAAGCCAACTGCAGGGATTCGATGAACTTCCGGCCCGCGGCCCGGCCGCCCTTGACGCCGAAGGAGAACACGGAGCCCGGGCCCAGCGGCAGGTACTTCTTGGCGCGCTCGAAATGCGGGTGGGAGGGCAGCCCGGAGAAGTTCACATAAGCCACGCGCTCGTCGGCTTCCAGCCATTCGGCCACGGCCTGGGCGTTCCGGAGGTGTTCATCCAGACGCTGGGGGAGCGTCTCCACGCCCTGCAGCAACTGGAAGGCGGACTGCGGGGACAGGGCGGGGCCGATGTCGCGCAGCTGTTCGCAGCGCAGCTTGGTGAGGAACCCGTACTCGCCGAAGTTGCCCCACCAGGAGACGTTGCCGTAGGAGGCCACCGGCTCGGTCATGGTGGGGAACTTGCCGTTGCCCCAGTCGAAGCGGCCGCTCTCGACGATCACGCCGCCCAGGGTGGTGCCGTGGCCGCCAAGGAACTTCGTGGCGGAGTGGATCACAATGTCCGCCCCGTGCTCGATCGGCCGCACGAGGTACGGGGTGCTCAAGGTGGCGTCGACCACCAGCGGAATACCGGCGTCGTGCGCCACCTGCGCCAGGCCTGCCAGGTCCTGGAC
>NZ_JBFTNO010000323.1:0-1915 GCF_056397525.1 Arthrobacter sp. 05L45_2
GACGTAAACTGACCTCCGGATCACCAAGCGGGAAATGCGTGTGAAGTGGAGACCGGATGCTCTGGAAACTGCTGGTTCAATACCTGAGGCCGCAACGCGGGCTGCTGCTCGCCGTCGTCGTCTTCCAGCTGGCGGCTTCCATCGCGTCGCTGTATCTGCCCACCCTGAACGCGGACATCATCGACCAGGGGGTGGCGCGCGGGGACACCGATTACATCCTGCGTACCGGCGGCATGATGCTGATGGTCACGCTGCTGCAGATCGCGTGCACCATCGCGGCCGTCTACTTTGGCGCGAAGGCCGCGATGGCGCTGGGCCGGGACCTGCGCGGGGCGATTTTCGGCCGCGTGGCGGAGTTCTCGGAGCAGGAGGTCACACGGTTCGGCGCGCCGAGCCTGATCACCCGTTCCACCAACGACGTCCAGCAGGTCCAGCAACTGGTGCTGATGTCCGCGACGCTGATGGTCACCGCGCCCATGCTCAGCATCGGCGGGGTCATCATGGCGGTCAGGCAGGACGTGCAGCTGTCCTGGCTGATCGCGGTGAGCGTGCCGGTGCTGCTGGTGGCGGTGGGCCTGATCGTCACCCGTATGGTGCCGCTGTTCCGGCTGATGCAGACCCGGATCGACACGGTCAACCGGGTGCTGCGTGAACAGCTGACCGGCATCCGCGTGGTCCGCGCCTTCGTCCGCGAGGACGTGGAAACGGCCAGATTCGCGCGGGCGAACGCGGATGTCACGGACACCGCCCTGCGCGCCGGCCGGCTCATGGCGCTCGCCTTCCCCACCGTCATGCTGGTCCTGAACGTCTCCTCCGTGGCCGTGATCTGGTTCGGGGCCTTCCGGATCGAGGACGGGTCCATGCAGGTGGGCACCATGATCGCCTTCCTGAGCTACCTGATGCAGATCCTGATGTCCGTCATGATGGCCACGTTCATGGCGATCATGATCCCGCGCGCCGCCGTCTCCGCGGACCGGATCGGTGCGGTGCTGGGCACCGAGTCCAGCGTCCGGCCGCCCGCGCAGCCGGTCAGCCTGCCCGGCGCCGCCCGCGGCGAACTGGAGATGCGCGACGTCGGATTCGCCTACCCGGGTGCCGAGGCGCCGGTCCTCTCCGACGTCAGCTTCACCGCCCGCGCGGGGCAGACAACGGCGATCATCGGGTCCACTGGATCCGGAAAGACCACCCTGGTGAACCTGATGCCGCGGCTCTTCGACGCCACCGCCGGCTCGGTAAGGATCGACGGCGTGGACGTGCGCGAGCTGCACCCGGACCTGCTCTGGGGGCACATCGGCCTGGTCCCGCAGAAGCCGTACCTGTTCACCGGCACAGTCCGCAGCAACCTGCTCTACGGCAAACCGGACGCCACGGAGGACGAGCTCTGGYGGGCGCTGGCCATCGCGCAGGCCGAGGACTTCGTCCGCGAGATGGAGGGCGGGCTGGACGCGCCCATCTCGCAGGGCGGCACCAACGTCTCAGGCGGCCAGCGACAACGGATCGCGATCGCCCGGGCTCTGGTGAAACGCCCCGAGCTGTACATTTTCGACGACTCGTTCTCCTCCCTGGACACCGCCACCGACGCCCGGCTGCGGCAGGCGCTCAAGCAGCACACTGCCCGCGCCACCCTGGTGATCATCGCCCAGCGGGTCTCCAGCATTGTGGACGCGGACCAGATCCTGGTCCTCGACGACGGCAGGATCGTCGCGCACGGCACCCACGGGCAGCTGCTGGAGAGCTCGGAGACGTACCAGGAGATTGTGAACTCCCAGCTCGCGGCGGAGGAGGCGGTATGAGCAAGGTTGAATCCCAGACGCCGACGGCGGGCGGTCCCGGCGGCCCCGGCGGCGCCGGCGGGGCGGGGACCGGTTCCGGCGGGTCGCCCGCTGGCGGCCCGGGGGCCGGGGCGGGCAAGGAC
>NZ_JBFTNO010000324.1:0-1883 GCF_056397525.1 Arthrobacter sp. 05L45_2
CACCAGCAGCCGCTTGGGCTCGGGCTCCCACCGGTCAATGTAGCGGACGGCCAGCAGGACACAACCCAGCGGCAGCAAAGAGGCGATGAAACCCACAACGAAGCCAGCCGGACCGGTACTGCGAAGCACAAAGGGAAGAACCAGGAACAGGCTGACGAATGCCAGGACCCCGCCGCCGAGGACCAGCGCGGCCATTCCTCCGGAAGCCCTTGCCGCGGGCAGCCGGGGATACCCGGGCTGCGGCGGCGGCCGGTACCCGGGCTGCAGTTGCTGCTCGAAGCCCGGCGCCGGCCGGTAATGCTGAGGCTGGATCTGCCCCATCCAGCTGGGGTTGGATTCCTGCAACGGGTCCGGCGTCACATGTGCCGGCCGGCCGGGGCCGGGATCAGGGCTCGTCATGTCATGAGCCTATGGTGCCCGGTCCGGGCGGCCCAACGGCCAGGTTCCGGTGTGACGGACGACGCCTCCGCCGGAGCGGGGCCGCGGCAGCCTGTGTGGTAATTTGAAAGAGCAAATGATCCTTTTTTAATTCCGTCCCGTGAGGCGGGGAAAGGGGAGACGAGCGTTGACTTCTGTTCCAGAAGCACCGGTTCCGGCCGCGGTCCAGCTCAGCAGGGTTGTCCTCAACCAGGCCGACATTGACCGTGCACTGACTCGTATCGCCCATGAGATTCTCGAATCCAACAAGGGCTCCCAGGACCTTGTCCTGCTGGGCATTCCCAGGCGCGGCTATCCACTCGCCAAGCGCCTCGCCGCCAAGATTGCCGCCGCCGATCCCGGCGTGGATCCGGCCGCAATTATCGGCCAGCTGGATGTGACCATGTTCCGCGACGACCTCTCGCGCCAGCCCACCCGGCCGCCGTACCCCACGCAGCTGCCCCGGACCGGGATCGACAACAAAGTAGTGGTGCTCATCGACGATGTGCTCTACTCCGGCCGCACCATCCGCGCCGCACTGGACGCCATCATCGACCTCGGCCGGCCCCGGATTGTCCGCCTCGCCGTCCTGATCGACCGTGGCCACCGCGAACTRCCGATCCGCGCCGACCACGTGGGAAAAAACCTCCCCACGTCCTCCTCGGAGAAAGTCCGCGTCCGGCTCCACGAAACGGACTCCGCCGGCAACGCCGCGGCCGCCGATGAAGTAGTCATCGAGGCCACCGCATGAGGCACCTGCTCTCCACCGAAGACCTGGGCTACGCCGACGCCATCCGCATCCTCGATACCGCCGAAGAAATGGCCGCGGTAGGGGAGCGGGAGGTCAAGAAGCTCCCCGCACTGCGGGGCCGCACGGTGGTCAACCTCTTCTTCGAGGACTCCACCCGCACCCGGATCTCGTTCGAGGCGGCGGCCAAACGGCTCTCGGCGGACGTCATCAACTTCGCAGCCAAGGGCTCTTCCGTGTCCAAGGGCGAGTCCCTCAAGGACACCGCGCAGACGCTGGCCGCAATGGGGGCAGACGCCGTCGTCATCCGGCATTGGGCCTCCGGCGCCCCGCACCGGCTGGCCGCAACCGACTGGATCGATGCCGCGGTGATCAACGCCGGCGACGGCACCCACGAGCACCCCACCCAGGCGCTGCTGGACGCATTCACCATGCGCCGGCACTGGTCAAAGCTCGCGGGGACGCCATCCACCGGCGCCGACCTGCGCGGAATGCGCGTCGCGATCGCGGGTGACGTCCTGCACTCGCGCGTCGCCCGTTCCAACGTCTGGCTGCTGCGCACCCTGGGGGCGGACGTGACCCTGGTGGCGCCGCCCACGCTGCTGCCGATCGGCGTCGAACAGTGGCCCTGCAAGGTCAGCTACGACCTTGACGAGACACTCGCCGGCGGCGTGGACGCGATGATGATGCTCCGCGTTCAGGGCGAGCGGATGAACGC
>NZ_JBFTNO010000325.1:0-1879 GCF_056397525.1 Arthrobacter sp. 05L45_2
TCCTCCACCTGGGTGTTCTCCAACCACGACGTCGTCCGGCACGCCACCCGCTACGGCCTGCCCAAGGGCGGTGGACGGCACGCCAAGGGCCAGGACGGCAAGGGCTGGCTCCTCGCCGGCGCCCCCGCCGAGGAACTCGACGTCGAACTCGGCCTGCGCCGCGCCCGCGCCGCGACCCTGCTCATGCTGGCGCTGCCCGGCTCCGCATACCTSTACCAGGGYGARGAGCTSGGCCTSCAGGAGGTYGCYGAGATCCCSGACRCCGAACGCCAGGACCCCACSTTCTTCCGCAACAAGGGCGTGGAGATCGGCCGCGACGGCTGCCGGGTGCCGCTGCCGTGGGCTGCCGAGGGGACCTCGTTCGGGTTCGGCGACGGCGGCGCCCACCTGCCGCAGCCGGCCTGGTTCGCCCGGTACGCCGTGGCCGCCCAGGACGGGAACGAAGGCTCCACCCTGGAGTTCTACCGCAAGGCCCTGAAGCTGCGCCGCGAACTGCAGGCCTCGGAAGAGCTGGAGTGGCTGGAGTCCGCCAACGCCAACGTGCTGCACTTCCGCCGCCACGACGGCTGGCAGTCCGTCACCAACTTCGGGGACGACGCCGTCGAGCTGCCCGCCGGCGAGGTGCTGGTCAGCAGCGCCCCCGTCGACGGCCGGCTGCTCCCGGGCAACACCACCGTCTGGCTGCGGTGAGCCCGCTGTCCGGGCCGGCCGTCGGAACGGCCGGAGCCGGCCCGGACCTGGCCCAGGAGCTGATCTACGGCTGCATGGGCCTGGGCGGCACCTGGGCGGCGGAGCCGTACTCGTCCGCGCATGTGGACGAGGCGGCCGCCGCCGTCGACGCAGCCCTGGCCGCCGGGATCACGCTGTTCGACCACGCCGACATCTACCGCAACGGCAAGTCCGAGGCCGTCTTCGGCGAGGTGCTTTCGCGGACCCCCGGCCTGCGGGAGCGGATCCGGCTGCAGACCAAGTGCGGGATCCGGCTCAACGAACAGGGCCTGGAGGCGTACTACGACCTGAGCCGCGAGGGCATCCTTGAGCGGGTGGAGGGCAGCCTCGCCCGGTTGAGGACCGACTACGTCGACGTGCTGATGCTGCACCGCCCGGATCCGCTGCTGGATCCGGCCGAGGTGGCCTCCGCCGTCGGACAGCTGCTCTCCGAGGGCAAGATCCGCGCCGTGGGCGTGTCCAACATGTCCGCCCCGCAGATCGAACTGCTGCAGGACCGGCTCGAGGTGCCCGTGGTGGCCAACCAGCTGGAAATGAGCCTCTCGGCCCGGGCCTGGCTGGAAAGCACCGTGCTGGTCAACCACGCGGAGGGCACTGATTACAGCTTCCCGCACGGCACCGTGGAGCACTGCGTCCGGCGCGGCATCGCTTTGCAGGCCTACGGGGCCCTGTCCCGGGGGCTCTACACCGGGGCGGCCGCGGGCTCAGACCCGAGCGCCGCGGCGGAAGCCACAGCGGTACTGGTGGCCGAAATGGCCGCAGCGGCCGGCACCACCGGCGAGGCCGTACTGCTGGGCTGGCTGATGAAGCACCCGGCCGCCATCAGCCCGGTGATCGGCAGCGCCAATCCCGACCGGATCCGTGGTTGCGCGGACGCGGCGCGGGTGGCCGCAGCCATGACGCGGGCCGAGTGGTACAGGCTCTGGATCACCGCCCGGGGCAGCAACATTCCCTAGGCAACATTCCCTAGCGACGGACGCATCCGCCGCCCGCCGCACGGGTCCCAGCGTGATTTTGGTCGTATTGGTCGCCCTTAACGGGGGTATTACTTGGCGGCGGACGGTCCCGGGCGGCTAGCGTAGAGTCATGACCTCTATCACCACCGCCGGGATTGTCCGGCCCCAGCGCAACGTCCCGGCCGAAATCGCCC
>NZ_JBFTNO010000326.1:0-1859 GCF_056397525.1 Arthrobacter sp. 05L45_2
CCTTGGGGCGGATCTCGTTTCGGACGGTGACGTCCGGGTGCTGGTCGACGAGGCGGTCCTCGGCGTCGGCGTCGTCGATCTCCCCCGCGCTGCGCAGCGGCTTGGCCTGGCCCGACAGGCGCGAGTGGATTGCGGCGGTGGCCTCGTCGCGCTGCTTCTGGAAGAAGAGGAAGCTGATGGCGAAAGCCATCATCCCCGCGCAGAGGGCGGCGAGCAGCCAGCCGAGCTGCAGGTAGATGAACAGCGCAAACAGCGGGGCGAATAGCGCGAGACGGATCAGGGAGTATTTCAGGAAAGCCACGTACCCAGTTTAGCCGTCCTGGCCGGGCCGCCGCCCGACGCCGGAAGCTCGCGCGGAGGCTAAACTGAAGCTATGCTCCGTGTCGTGGTACCAATCCTTGTACTGGTCGTTTTTATCTACGGTCTCATCGACCTCATCCGGACCGACGCACGCCTGACAAAGGGCATTTCCAAGCCTGCCTGGATCGTAGTGCAGATCGTCCTCCCCGTACTCGGAGCGGTTTTGTGGTTCCTGATCGGCCGGCCGCGGGGCCAGGCTCCGGAGGCCCCAGTCAGCTACCGGCACCCCACTGCGCCGGACGACGACCCCGATTTCCTCCGCAACCTCGAACAGCGCCGGCGCAACCAGTCGGAGGCTGACCGGCTCAAGAAGCTGAAGGCCGAACTCGACGCGAAGGAGCGCGAGCTCGGYAACAACAGCGGGGAGAACCGCGGCCCGGACACCGGCGAAACCCACGGCAGCGGCGATACCACGCAAGGCACCGACGAGGTCAAGTAGCGCTACCCGGGTGTAGGTGGGCCCAGCCCCGCAGCCTGGCGCGGACTGCACGCCGCCCACAACCCCGCCCGTCGCATCCCCACACGCCGCAGGCACGCCCACTTGCCACAAACGGCCGCTTCATCCACCTCATAGCGGCCATCTCTGTCATCTCGGCGTGCTCCCCGCGCCAGTGGCCCGCCACGGACCTCGTTGTCCGGCCCACCTGGCTCCTGTGCTTCATGAAACGTGAGTTCCAAGCGCGAGACGTCGGCACACAGCCACACTCCCCGCATCATGGCCCTCGCTCCGCGCACTTCGCCCCGTACCCCGCGTGCACGCCCATTTGCCACAAACGGCCGACCTCCCCGCCGCATCCCCGCTCCCGCGGGTACTCCCAGTTGCCACAAACGGCCGAACTCCCCGCCGCACCCCCGCTCCCGCGGGTACTCCCAGTTGCCTCAAACGGCCGCTTCAGGAGACCCATAGCGGTCATCTCTGGCACTTCGCCGAGCGCCCCGCGCCAGTGGGCAGCCACCGACCTCATTGTCCGGCCCACCTGGCTCCTTGTGCTTCATGAAACGAGTGTTCCAAGCACGAGACGTCGGCACACAGCCACACTCCCCGCATCATGGCCCTCGCTCCGCGCACGTCACCCCGTACCCCGCGTGCACGCCCCGTTGCCACAAACGGCCGCTTCAGGAGACCCATAGCGGCCATCTCTGGCAGTTCGCCGCGCTACTACATCCACGAGCGGCCGGCACGGACCAAGTCCACTGCTCCCCCACACCGCGCCTGTCCTGTGGATAACGCCGCGACGACCTTCTGTAGGGCCCAGAATTTTCCTATGCGCCAACCGAGCAGTCTCCCGCCACAGCTTCGGAGCAGACCTTTCACCGTCGCGGAGGCCCGCGCAGAGGGGCTGAGCCGCCGTCGGATCCGCGCGCGCGACCTCGTCACCCCCTGCCACGGTGCGCGTGCCGCCGCCTCGCTTCCCGACACACTGCTGGAACGGCTCCATGCGTTGTGCGCGGTGACGGGTGCGGTGGTGAGCCACCTTTCGGCCGCCGTCCTGTGGGGC
>NZ_JBFTNO010000327.1:0-1852 GCF_056397525.1 Arthrobacter sp. 05L45_2
GTTGGTCCGGTTCCGGCGCCTCCTGCTCGCCGACAACGAACCGATGAGCGTCGACGAGAACTTTATCCCCGCGCACCGGGTGCCGGGGCTCCTGGACGGTCAGCCGCCGACGTCCCTCTACAACGTGCTGAGCGAACGCTACGGGCTGGTGATGGAGTGGGGGGAGGACATGATCGAGGCCACGGCCGCGTCGCCCTCCACGGCCCGCCTGCTGAATGTGGAGGTTGGTTCGCCGCTGTTGAAGATCCAGCGGCACGCGTTCGTCGCCAGAGCCATGGTGGACTACTCCGTGTCCTACTACCGGGCCGATCGCTACAAGCTGTGGGTGCCGCTGCAACGGCCGGGCGTCCGGCCCACGCGGAACTACGCATCGGGGTACCGCCCCTGATCAGCAGCCCGCGGCACACAAAAAAGGCCCGGTCCGTATGGACCGGGCCTCTCCTGTGGCTAGCGACGTGAACTAGTGGCTGAGGGTCTTCTGATCCGCAGCCGCGTCGATGGATTCGTGCGCGCCGTGGTGGCTGTGTGCCGCCGCGAGTTCCGCCGGGCTGGCGGGAGCAACGCGGTCCTCGAAGAACCACTTGGAGAGCAGCGCACGGCGCTTTTCCTTGCGGTCCACGATTCCGTGGCTGTTCGGCACGGCCGGGAGCGGCGACGGGGATTCGAAGCCGACCAGCTTGTAACGCTTGTACTCATCCAGCGGGGCGTGGACCTCGATGAACTCGCCGTGCGGCAAGCGGACGATACGGCCGGTCTCGCGGCCGTGAAGGGCAATTTCGCGGTCCTTGCGCTGCAGGGCCAGGGCGACGCGCTTCGTGACGATGAAGGCGAGGATCGGGCCGATGAAGAACAGGGCGCGGAGCCAGTAGGTGACGTCGTTCAGGGCCACGTGGAAGTGCGTGGCGATGAGGTCGGAACCTGCGGCGGCCCACATCACGCAGTACCAGACGAAACCGGCCATACCGATGGCGGTCCGGGTCGGGGCGTTGCGCGGGCGGTCCAGGACGTGGTGTTCACGGTCGTCCTTGGTGATCCAGCGCTCAATCCACGGGTAGGTGAACATCACGGTGAACAGGATGCCGGCCGGCACCAGGGCCGGCAGGAGGACGTTGAACGTGAAGACGTGGCCGAACCAGACCTGCTCAACGTGCCAGTTCCCGAAGGTGCCCGGCATAAGGCGCAGGGCACCGTCGACGAATCCGATGTACCAGTCAGGCTGGGTGCCGGCCGAGACGGGGGAGGGGTCATACGGGCCGTAGTTCCAGATCGGGTTGATCGTGAAGAAGCCTGCCATCAGCGCGATAACGCCGAACACGATGAAGAAGAAGCCGCCGGCCTTTGCCGCGTAGACCGGGCCGAGGGGGTAGCCGACGACGTTGCCGTCGTTGCGGCCCGGGCCGGGGTACTGGGTGTGCTTGTGCACGACCACCATAAAGAGGTGCGCAACGATCATCAGGAGGATGAGCGCCGGAACCAGCAGGATGTGGAGCATGTACAGGCGGCCGATGATCGCGGTGCCCGGGAACTCGCCGCCGAAGAGGAAGAACGAGATGTAGGTGCCGATCACCGGGATGGACTTGATCACGCCGTCGATGATGCGCAGGCCGTTGCCGGAGAGCAGGTCATCGGGGAGTGAGTAGCCGGTGAAGCCTGCAGCCATGGCCAGGATCAGCAGGACGCTGCCCACAACCCAGTTCATTTCGCGCGGCTTGCGGAAGGCGCCGGTGAAGAAGACGCGCAGCATGTGCACGGACACCGAGGCCACGAAGAGCAGTGCGGACCAGTGGTGGACCTGGCGCATGAACAGGCCGCCGCGGACATCGAAGGAGATGTTCAGGGACGAGTTGTACGC
>NZ_JBFTNO010000328.1:0-1798 GCF_056397525.1 Arthrobacter sp. 05L45_2
GCTCGGCCTGGTTGAAGAACGGGTGCAGTTCGATCTGGTTGATCGCCGGCACAACGCCGGTCTCGTCGATCAGGCGCTGCAGCCCTTCCTTGGTGAAGTTCGAGACGCCGATGGTCTTCACCCGTCCCTGCTTCTGGAGCTCAATGAGCGCCTTCCAGGTGTCCACGTACTTGTCCTGCTTGGGCTGCATCCAGTGGATCAGGTACAGGTCCAGGGTTTCGAGGCCCAGGCGCTCCATGGACTTTTCGAACGCTGCGAGGGTCGACTCGTAGCCCTGGTCGGCGTTCCACAGCTTGGTGGTGATGAACATTTCCTCCGGCTTGAGGCCCGAGCGCTTGATGGAGCGGCCCACACCGTCTTCATTTCCGTAGATCTTGGCGGTGTCGATGTGCCGGAAACCGGCCTCGAACGCCTGGACAACCACCTTTTCGGCGACGTCGTCCTCAACCTGCCACACCCCGTAGCCCAGCTGCGGGATCGTGTTGCCGTCATTGAATGTCAGTTCCGGTGAAGAAGTCATTGGACCATCCTGCCAACCTGCAGGCTGTCAGACCAGTGATTCGGGACTACTAAGCTAGGCGCTTAACGCGGAATAACGCCGCCGGCCGCCGGGAGTCAGCCGTTTCCCCCCGCTTCCGCGAGCCTTCGTTCGGCGTCGTCAATGTGTTCCACCACCGATTCCGCCCGACGGCGGACCGATGCCGCGCCCACGGGCACCGGTCCGACGGCGAGGCGAAGCATCGCGGCTGCTTCCGCCGTCATGGCAAGCGAGTTGCCCGCCGTCGACAGTGAGCGGTGGACGCCGGCGAGGGCACCGGGGATGTCCAGGCCATCACTTGGCGACCGGCGCTGCGCTTCCACGCAGATCTGCCGCACCCGGACGGCCAAAGCCGAGAGCTCGTTGGCGATCTCCACCAGCTCCGCGTAGAGGGCCTCGTCCTCGACCCCCTCAAGGACCTGGTGGTAGCGGTCCAGTCCTCGGACAAACCGGTCGTGGGCGCGGCGCCACAGCCCCTTGCCGAGTTCGGCGTCGTCCCTGCGGCCCTGCCGTGCGGCGCTGAAGAATCCCAACGGTGTCCTAGAGGTACTGGCCCGGACCGTGGTCCGGGTCTACGGGTTTGGCGGGCTGGGAGGGATCGGCCCCGGGCTGCGGCTCGGCGGCGCGCTGTGGCTCGCCGTTTTCCCCGATGATCACTCCGGGAGCGATCATGGTTCCCGGCGGCAGCTGGCGGAGCTGCAGCTGGGCCGCCGCGTGCTCGCGGGCGGCGTGCTGGGCCGCGATGGCCGTCTGGATGCCATGGAACAGGCCCTCGAGCCAGCCGACCAGCTGGGCCTGGGCGATCCGTAGCTCTGCGTCGGACGGGGTTCCGTCCGCGGGAAACGGCAGATGGATCCGTTCCAGTTCCTGCACCAGCTCCGGCGCCAGGCCGTCTTCGAGTTCCTTGATGGAGCGTTCGTGGATTTCCGCGAGGCGGACCCGGGCGGCGTCGTCCAGCGGTGCGGATTTCACTTCGTCCAGCAGCTGTTTCATCATGGTGCCGATCCGCATCACCTTGGCAGGCTGATCCACCAGGTCCTGCAAATGGCTCGCCCGGCTGCGCGGGTCCTGCCGGCCCTGCCCGCTCCCGGCCGGCGCTGCGTCCTGGACCGCAGCGGACGAGGTGACGCCCTCCATCGCGGTTTCATCGGCCGAGTGAGTGTCGATCGGATCGCTCATGGCTTCATACTCTCACGCGCGGCAACGGGGCGCGGGCGTGCATGACTTCCCGTGGCCGCCGGCGCCGGAACAGCGGAAGGC
>NZ_JBFTNO010000329.1:0-1792 GCF_056397525.1 Arthrobacter sp. 05L45_2
CTGTACAGGTGACCTCGAGCCGGAAGACCATTCACTCAAGGGCAACTGCTCGCAAAACTCACTGTCCGGCAAACCCACCAAGACCATCCTCGTGCTCGGGGATTCCCATGCCCAGCAATGGCAGGCAGCCATCGATGCGGCCGGCAAGCAGAACGGCTGGCGTGTGTACTCGATACTCCGGGCAGGCTGCCGCTACTCGATCTCCGCCCAGGGGCGTTCGATTCCGTGCGACACGTTCAACGCGGCTGTGACGGAGGAGGTCACCGACAATCCGCCGGACGCCATCATCACCGTGGGAACGGCGGCGGCGGTTTCCTCCCCGGCGGAAAAACTGTCCCCGTCCTTCGAAGCAACCGCAAGGTTCTGGACGGAACGGCACGTGGACGTCGTGGCCATACGTGACAACCCGCGTTTCAATTTCAACATTGCCGAKTGTGCGGCCGAGAAGGGGAGTGCCAGCCCGGACTGCGTGCGCGCCCAACGCGACGTGCTCGCGGCGAAGAGTCCCCTCTCGGCGCTGCGGGGCAAAATACCTGGGCTGTCGATCGTGGACATGACGGATCTGATCTGCGACGGAAAGTCATGCCCGGGCATCGTCGGGAACACCTTCGTCTACAAGGACAACAACCACCTGACCAGAACCTACGTGGCCTCCATGGCCACTGTCTTCGGCCAGCGTCTGTCCGAGGCGACCGGCTGGAAGTAACGTCCCTTCAGGGCTTCAGGGCTTCAGGGCTTCGGGGACTCAGGGCCTCAGGGCCTCAGGTGGTGTGCGTTGGGCTGCAGGGCGCCTGCGGCAGCCGGCGGCCGGCGTTTGGYGATGAGCCGGTAGAAGACCAGAACCGCCACTGCGGAGACCACAATCCCGGCAAGGTTCACGAACAGCTGCAGGGCCGAACCAGCCGCCTTCTGGTACTCGCCCAGGACCAGGGCCACCGCCACAAAACCGGCCGCCGGGACGGTGGTGACCGAGATGAACACGCCGATCAGGGCTGCGGAGCGCCGGCCGATTACCGACAGCATCCCCGCGGTGCCCGCCAGCAGGGCGACGATCAGCGAGTAAGGTCCCGGGTGGTAGATGAACTCGACGGCGGAGCCGCGGTCCAGGGCATCGGCAGGGAAAAGCCCCAGCGGAACGGAAAGCCACGCGGTGAAGGCCGCGGCCAGCATGGCCACGGGAAAACCCACACCCAGAGCGAGCGAGGCGCTGCGTCCCAGCCGCCACTGCCGCCGGACGAGGGCCACTGCCAGCGCGGCGAGCGGGCCGAATTCGGGGCCGACGGCCATGGCACCGACGATTGCGATGGTCGAATCGGTGACGATTCCGATCGCGGCCAGCTGCGTCGCCAGCGCCAGGAACGCCAGGAAGCTCCACGTCAGCCGGGATTCCTCCCCGGTCTGCCGCGAGACCTCGTCCCAGATCACCGCATCGGCGCCTTCCCCGGGCGCCGCCTCCACGGCCTTGTCCGCCCGATCGGACAGCACCAGGTCAGGGGTGGTGACCGAGATGGACCCGACGTCCTGGACGTTGAGGCCATGAAGCTGCTCGATCAACGCCTCGACTGATTCCCGGGCCGCCAGGACCAGGACGACGTCGCCGGCCGGCACCACCGAGGCGCCCGGGTGCAGGGCAACCTCCGCGACGCCCACCCCGGCGGAGCAGCAGTCCACCACCGCGGCGGAAAGCTTTTCCGGCACGCAAATCCGCAACTGGACGATCACTGGGCGGCCTCCTTCGACTCGTAACAGACTAGCCCCGCGGCGGCCGCCGGGACGCGTCGCCGGACCGTCC
>NZ_JBFTNO010000330.1:0-1784 GCF_056397525.1 Arthrobacter sp. 05L45_2
ACCCCGGGGAGCCGGGCTCGAACGTGGAAGGGATTTAGCCTTCGCAGTCGCGGCAGTACTTGAGGCCGTTCTTTTCCTTGGCGACCTGGGACCGGTGGCGGACCAGGAAGCAGGAGGAGCAGGTGAATTCATCGGACTGCTCCGGAACAACAATGACCGTCAGTTCTTCGCCGGAGAGATCGGCGCCGGGAAGGTCAATACCCTCGGCGGTGTCGTTCTCGTCGACGTCGATAACAGCAGTCTGGGCGCCGCCGCCACGGGACGCCTGAAGGGCCTCCAGCGATTCAGCGGGAGACTCTTCTTCTGTCTTGCGTGGGGCGTCGTAATCGGTAGCCATAGCGGGGTTCACTTTCGTTGCTGCACAGCGCCATTTCAGGCACCTCAGTGAAGCAGTTTAGGGCATCATGCTTGGAGTTGAAGAATAGTGTGTTCAAAGCGACATTCCGCGTCGCAAAGCCGCATAACTCCGGGGTTTCAGGGGTGGGAAACTGCGAGTCGGGTACCGTTTCCTGACGCTGACTCCCAGCCCTTCCCGGGTCAGGCCACCGRCCAAACCACCAGGGTCTTCCATGCCGCGGGATCCGGTTCTGCGGCCGGATCGCTGAGGTAGTACTCCCACATAGCGCCTCCGGGGGTGAGTCCGTCAGCCTGCATCCTGGCCATGACGGCCGCGTAGGTCTCCGGCAGTGAATCGTAGGGACCCCTGTGCATGGCCTGCAGCGCCCGCCCGGCGGGCAGCGTGCCGGCGCCGACGCCGCCTTCCGCACCGCCCGGATACGGTGCAGCGAGCGGGAAGCCGGCTTCGACGTCGACGACGTCCGTGGGCTGGCCCCGATACAGAGCGAACGGCGGCCCTGCCACTTGGACGTTTTGCTGCTGCACGGCCGCCATGACCGCCTTGTAGGCGCGGTCGAAAAATTCGCGGAGGGCGTTCATCGGCACTGTCTCCCGCAGCATGGCCGTCGGCTGTTCCTGAAGCTCGGTGGACTCGATGTCCGGGTTCGTTGCGTTCATAACGCAACACTCCGCCGCGGGGACGGACCGGTCAAGGGCCAAGGTCCCCGGCGGCGGTCCGCTCCGGGTTAGGTAAAAAATGCACTGGTGCATAAAATTGCCCCATGACTGCACGTGGCGCCACAGCGCAAGGACCCTCGCTCCGCGAACGCCAAAAGGATGAGACGTGGACCGCGATCCATGAGGCAGCTTCGGACGCCGCGCTTGAGGGCGGCCTGGCCTCCGCAACCGTTGAGGCCATCGCCGAGCGCTCGGGCATCTCCCGCCGCACCTTCTTCAACTACTTCCCTACCAAGGAAGACGCCATCCTGGGCCTCAAAGAGCCGGCGTTGGCCGACGAYGCCGTGGCCGCTTTCCGTGCCGCGAACCGCACACCCGTCGGCGACGCCGCCCACCTGATGGCGGCTGCGATGCGAGCCGCCGGCCTGGGTGGATCGATGGACATGCGCACGCGCAACGTCTTGATGGCCGTGCCGGAACTGATCACGCGGCTCAAACAGCATGTGACCGAGGTGCAGCAGCTCGTGGAGCCACTGATCGCCGAGCGGCTGGCGGCAGACCCTGCCGTGTCGGCCGGCCAGCCCGACCGGGTGGAAGTGGTGACGCTGCTCGCCGGCACGATCCTCAAGCATGCCTACACCACCGACGTCGCCGCCGTCGCGGCCGGGGATCCGGCAGCCCTGGACCGTGCCATCGAGGCGTTCCGGGTGGTCTGCCGCACGGAGCTGTAACGCCCCGCAAGCCCCAGCCCCGTTTCGACGGTTCCGTGC
>NZ_JBFTNO010000331.1:0-1783 GCF_056397525.1 Arthrobacter sp. 05L45_2
GCCCAGTCCAATGCCGTTTGGCGTGGCCACATTTCAAGTGATAGAACCAGCCAATCCGAACCAGCGGCGGTGAATGTCTGGTACATATTGTCAATTTTGCCGGGCTCAAACACTCCGCCAACATTTCTGAAACGGCTCAATGGGAAAATCTGATTGAAAACTCTCGTGTCGCGCAAGTTTGTTCGCGTGTCACCGGGCGCCGCTGAGCCTCCGGCCATGACGGCGGCGCCGTCGTGGTTTCCGATGGAGTAGCCATACGGGATGCCCGAAGAATCCAAGATTCGGGTGGCGCGGTCGGCGCGGGTGAATTGAACCGGGTCCACGACGCCCCAATTCACAAGGTCGCCGGTGTGCTGGACGAACTTGATGTTGAGGCTGGCGGCGTTATTCGCTATCCACTGGTACCTGTCCGGCAGCAATGGATTAGTATCCGACAGGACTTCCATCTGCGTATCCGGTACTTGCACAAACGTAAATGAGTTTTCGTCCAGGGCTACCGAAGTCTGGATGAATGAAATTGACGCCGGGGCTATCAACGCGGCTGCCGCGACGAACAATATGAAAAATCGGAATCTGTAGCTTCTGGCGACCATTGTCATCCCTATTCTTCCAATTCCTCACATTAGACCACGTGCTCGCAGAAAAAGATATAGAAATGCAACTTTCGCGCCTGGTTGTAGCGGGAGAGGAAAGTCCTAATGCCCTGCTGGCTTACACCGGAATTCGGTCCTTCGGCCTACGAGGGGGGAGCGGATGGGGGGTCTCTCTGCCCCCGGGCCCGGTACCTCACGGTCGGTGAGCGCCAGCGGCTTGCTCAATGCGTTAGTGACCGCTAACGTATTGACCGTGCTAGATGCCCTGGAAATCGCCGCGGAACCCAACCGGCGCCGTCTGTTGCATCTTCTGGCGCGCCAGGAACAGTCGGTGAGCCAGTTGGCCGCGGAATTCACGGTGAGCCGTTCTGCGGTGTCGCAGCACCTGCTGTTGCTGCAGCAGGCGGGCCTCGTGGCCGCACGAAAAGAAGGGCGGAACAGGTACTACCGGCTCGACTCCGAGGGCATGGCACGGCTGCGGATCCTGGTCGAGGGCTTCTGGACCCACGAGCTCGATCTGCTGGCGTCAGATGCTGCCGCCCTCGCGGCGCAACGGACCACCGGGCCCGCACCTGCCCATCCCACCCCCACCCACGTCTCCCTAACCGACGAAGGACCCTCCCATGACCTTTGACAAGACCATCCACCTGCCCGTCGACGTCGACGAAGCATTTGCCCTCATTACCGATCCGGAACGCCTCCGGCGTTGGCAGACCGTCGCCGCCCGCGTTGACCTGCGGGTGGGCGGCGAGTACCGCTGGACCGTCACCCCCGGCAACCATGCATCCGGGACGTTCACTGAAATTGAACCCGGCAAGCGCGTCGTCTTCACCTGGGGCTGGGAGGCCGGCATGGACCTGGCGCCGGGCGCCTCCACGGTAACGATCACCATGGAGCCCGACGCCGACGGCACGTCGCTGCGTTTGGTCCATGAGGGCCTCACCCCCGACCAGGCAGCGGCCCACGCCGAGGGCTGGAACCACTACCTGGACCGCCTGATCGCCGAAACGTCGTCGCCTGCGGGTGCCGGGCCCGACGAGTGGTCCGCAGCGCCGGAAGGCATCAACCCGCTGACCTCGGCCGAGGCTTCCCTGGCCGTCCTGTTGGGGGTCCTGCGGAAGCTGACTCCGGCGGATCGGGAAAAGCCCACGCCGTGCGAGGACTTCAACACCCACGAACTGCTGGAACAC
>NZ_JBFTNO010000332.1:0-1750 GCF_056397525.1 Arthrobacter sp. 05L45_2
GGTTTACGACGGCCAGTGGTTCTCCCCGCTCAAGCGCTCCCTCGATGCTTTCATCGAGGACACCCAGAAGTATGTCTCCGGTGACATCCGCATGGTGCTGCACGGCGGCCAGGCGATCGTCAACGGCCGCCGCTCCGAGACCTCGCTCTACGACTTCGACCTCGCCACCTACGACACCGGCGACACCTTCGACCAGTCGATGGYGCGCGGCTTCATCGAGCTGTGGGGCATGTCCGCCAAGGTTGCCTCCGGCCGCGACATCCGCGTCGCWGGAAAGTAGCCCCTGTGGCTGAGCACAAGTCCGAGGCAACCAATACGGGTGCGCTGTGGGGCGGCCGGTTCGCCGGCGGGCCCGCCGACGCCCTCGCCGCGCTGAGCAAGTCCACGCACTTTGACTGGCGGCTGGCCCGCTACGACATTGCCGGGTCCAAGGCGCACGCCCGCGTGCTGCACAAGGCCGGGCTGCTGGACGACGCCGAGCTGGCCGGCATGCTGGACGCGCTGGACCGGCTGGACGCCGACGTCGCCTCCGGGGCCTACACCCCGGCGGAGTCCGACGAGGACGTGCACGGTTCGCTGGAACGCGGCCTGATCGAGCGGGCCGGCACCCAGCTGGGCGGCAAGCTCCGCGCCGGCCGGTCCCGCAACGACCAGGTGGCCACCCTGGGCCGGATGTTCCTGCGTGACCACGCGCGGATCATCGCCCGCGGTGTGGTCGCCACGATCGACGCGCTGGTGGAACAGGCCAAGGCCCACCCGGGCGTGGCCATGCCGGGACGCACCCACCTCCAGCACGCCCAGCCTGTGTTGCTCAGCCACCACCTGCTGGCCCACGCCTGGGCGCTGCTGCGCGACGTGCAGCGGCTCGCCGACTGGGACAAGCGCGCCGGCGTTTCGCCCTACGGGTCCGGCGCACTGGCCGGTTCCTCGCTGGGCCTGGACCCGGAGGCCGTGGCAGCGGATCTGGGCTTCAACTCGGCGACGCACAACTCGATCGACGGCACCGCCTCCCGCGATGTCTTTGCCGAGTTCGCCTGGGTTTCGGCCATGATCGGCGTGGACCTGTCGCGGGTGTCGGAGGAAGTGATCCTGTGGGCCACCAAGGAGTTCTCCTTCGTGACCCTGCACGATTCCTACTCCACGGGCTCCTCGATCATGCCGCAGAAGAAGAACCCGGACGTGGCCGAACTGGCCCGCGGCAAGGCCGGCCGGCTGATCGGCGACCTCACGGGGCTGCTCGCCACCCTCAAGGGCCTCCCGCTGGCGTACAACCGCGACCTCCAGGAGGACAAGGAACCGGTCTTCGACGCCGCGGACACCCTGGAGCTGCTGCTCCCGGCCGTCTCCGGCATGATCGCGACGCTGAAGTTCAACACCGAACGGATGGAATCCCTGGCACCCCAGGGATTCGCCCTGGCCACGGACATTGCCGAATGGCTGGTCAGGCAGGGTGTCCCCTTCCGGGAGGCGCACGAACTCTCCGGTGCCGCGGTGAAGCGGGCCGAGAGCCGCGACGTCGAACTCTGGGACCTGACGGACGAGGAATACGCGGCGATTTCGGAGCACCTGACCCCGGAAGTCCGCACGGTCCTCTCCACCGAGGGTTCGCTCAACAGCAGGAACTCCCAGGGCGGCACCGCGCCGGCCGCCGTCGAACGCCAGCTGTTGGCACTCGAGGCGGAGCTCGACGGCGTGCGCCAGTACGCCGGGTAGCTCCCGCCCCCGGCCGGGTTGGCACTTCGCGGCAATG
>NZ_JBFTNO010000333.1:0-1663 GCF_056397525.1 Arthrobacter sp. 05L45_2
GTCCCGGCGGCGGCGGCGGATGCGGCGCCGGCGGCCCGCCGGTCCGCGCGGCGGCCCTGCCGTTCGCCGGCGGCCGGGGTGCGGTCCTCCGGGTCAGCAGGGGCGGCTGTTGCTACGGGTCCGGATGCTGCGGTTTCCCGCGCGGGCTCCGGTGCGGGTGCGTCCGCCGGTGCCTCCCCGCGGGCGCCCGCGGCCGTGGTTTCCTGCCGGGCCTGCGGGGTTCCCGCGGCGGCGTCGGTCCGCTTGCCCGCGGCGGCCGGCTTCATCCATTCGAAGGCGGGTTCGTCGGCGTCGTCGGCGGGGTCCAGATCCGGATCCTGTCGATTCGGAGGGGTGGGACTTTTTTCCGTCACTGCTGCTTCGCTTCCGTAGGCTTCCGCGCTGCCGGGCCCGGGGACCGGCGGCGCCACATATCTGACTCCGAGCCTACCGTCAGGGCCTCAGCCCCGGCGAGGTGCCACCCCGGGACGGCGCCGATTCAGGCCGAAATTTCGGTGTAACCGGCGTCCCGGCTGTCGAGGTCGCCGCTGGCGCCCGCACGGTTGGCCCTGCCGCCCAGGCTCAGCACGTACACCCAGTAGCCGGCCAGCACCGCAGCGCCGATGGTGATCTTGGCCCAGACGGGCAGGGCGCTGGGCGTGACGAAGCCCTCCACCATGCCGGAGACCAGGAGCACCAGGACCAGCCCGAGGGCAACCGTGACCAGGGACCGGCCTTCCTCCGCGAGGGCCTGCGAGCGGCGGCGCGGCCCGGGCGCCACCACGGCCCAGAAGATCCGCAGTCCGGCCGCGCTGGCCACAAACACCGCCGTCAGCTCCATCAGGCCGTGCGGCAGGATGTAGCTGAAGAACACGTCCAGCTTCCCGGCGCCGGCGAAGACCCCGGCGGCAACCCCCACGCCCTGGGCGTTGCCGATCAGCATCATGGGGACCCAGAAGCCGGTGATGCCCAGCGCCACGGCCTGCGCGGCGATCCAGGCGTTGTTGGTCCACACCATGCCCGCGAACGACGCCGCGGGATTCTCGGAGTAGTAGTTGATGAAATCCTGCTCCACATAGCGGCGGACCGCGTCGTCCGAGCCGAGGGCACGGAGCGCATCCGGGGAATTCCCGATCCAGAGGCCGTACGCGGTGGCGACCAGGCAGAACGCCAGCCCGCACCAGAGCGTCAGCCAGCGGATCCGGTACAGGGCCGCCGGCAGCGCGATGACGAAGAACCGGGCCAGGTCCTCCATGAAGTTCGAACGGGCGCCCGTGAACCGGGTGCGGGCCTGGGCCAGCGTGGCTGACAACGCCGCGGACAGCCCGCTCTCGGGCGCCACGGAGCGCAGCAGCGAGAGGTCGGCCGACGCGCCCTGGTAGAGCCGCAGCAGTTCGTCGGCATCGGCGCCGCTGAGCCGGCGCTGGTGCGCCAGGGCGTGCAGCCGCGCCCACTTGTCCCCGTTCACCAGGGAGAACGCCTCGATGTCCACGGCACCACCCTAGCGCCCGGGGCCGCGATCCGTCCGGCATCTGCGCGGGATGATGTGGCCGGGGTGATTAGACTGTGCGTGACTGGCAGACGAGTGGGGGTCCGGGTTGAGTTCCATCATCACAGGCGAGGCCGTGGTCCTTGAGCTGCGGCCGGCGTCCTTCGCGGCGCGGGCGCTGGGGCTGTTGCTGGA
>NZ_JBFTNO010000334.1:0-1635 GCF_056397525.1 Arthrobacter sp. 05L45_2
CCGCGACCGTGGGCGATGCCACCAACTTCATGCTCGAAAACCAGATGGTGAACATCGCCATCCACGAGGGCAACCCGCTGTACATCGAACTGCCCCCGAGCGTCGTGCTTGAGATTACCTACACGGAGCCGGGCCTGCAGGGCGACCGTTCCTCGGCCGGCACCAAGCCCGCCACGCTCGAAACCGGCTACGAGATCCAGGTGCCCCTGTTCGTTGAGAACAACACCAAGGTCAAGGTCGACACCCGCGACGGCAGCTACCTCGGCCGGGTCAACGACTAGTGAGTGCCCGCGGTAAGGCCCGTAACCGGGCCCTGGATGTTCTCTTCGAGGCGGAGCAGCGCTCCACCTCCGCATTCGATGTGCTGCGTGCCCGTCGTGAAAAGACGGATCAGATCATCAACCCCTACACCCTGGAAGTCGTCGAGGGGGTCGTGTCCCACCAGGCCGCGATCGACGAATTCCTCGAAACCTACTCGCAGGGCTGGTCGCTGGAGCGGATGCCCGCGGTGGACCGCATTATCCTGCGGATCGGCACCTGGGAACTGCTCTACAACGACGACGTTCCGGACGGCGTTGCTGTGAGCGAAGCCGTGGCGCTGGCCAAGACGCTCTCCACCGACGAGTCGCCGTCGTTCATCAACGGCCTCCTTGGCCGCCTCCAGCAGCTGAAGCCTTCGCTGCTGGCCTGATGCGCCGTTGACCTCAAAGGACCGGTGTCCGCCTTATGGCGGGCACCGGTCCTTTGCGTTGGGCCACTGCCTCAGTGCAGAACGGCGTCACGCAGGAGCAGGATCTCTGCCAGCTGCCGTTGCTCGTCGAGCCGGTGGGCCGGGACGTCCCGGCCGCTGAGGATCCGCTGGCGGGTCAGGGCCAGCCGGGTGGCCGCCTGCAGGAACGCCCGCATCTGCGGGGTGCGCCCGATGGAGCGCGCCCAGCGCAGGGCCGAGCGGCGCCCGGCCGGTGTTGCCAGCATCGCGACCTCCTGGCCCGAAAACCAGCCGGCTGCCGCATACTCCTGCAACCGCTGGCGGGTCAGCCGGCGTTCGGCGACGCGCAGCAGCACCACCACCAGTACCGCGGCCAGGAAGATCGGGACCTGGACCAGGATGTACTGGGCCAGGAAGTCCTGCCCCATGGAGTTCCAACCGCTGTGCAGCACCATGGCCGGGACCAGCCCTACCGGGAAGGCCAGCAGGCTCAGGCCGGAATGCCAGCGGCGTGCCGCCAGGCCCAGGACGAGGCCGGTGCTGCCGGTGAAGATCGCGTGGGCGAAGGGTGACATCACCCCGCGGAGGAAGAACACCACCGCGAAATCAACGCCCGGGTTGGACGACTCGGCGATGGCCCGGCCGAAGTACAGGATGTTTTCCGTGAACGCGAAACCGCCGGCAATGGTGAAGGCGAAGACCACCCCGTCCACCGGGCCGTCGAACTGCTTGCGGGCAAACACGAGGAGCAGCAACAGTCCCAGGGATTTCGCGAACTCCTCCACCACCGGCGCCTGGACGGTCACGGCAAACGTCTGGTAGTCCAGTCCCGAGGCCGGGCCGGCGGCGAGCGAGAAAACGGGCTGCAGCAGCATGGTCACGGAAATCGACACCAGGGCGCCCCAGCCGAACGCGAACACCAGCAG
>NZ_JBFTNO010000335.1:0-1625 GCF_056397525.1 Arthrobacter sp. 05L45_2
CAGAAGTAGCCCGCAACCCCAAGTGACACTTGCTAGCTGAAGGCGTCGGGACCACGGCTTTACGGTCCCGACGCCTTTCTAGCGACCCTCCCCGGCGATGACTGGCGCGGCCGCGTCGGCCGGGGCATCCGGCCTAATTCTGCGACCGGTCCGGGCGATCCCTGGGCCCGAATACCGAGGTTCTATTCCCCATGGTGACCTACATAGTCCGGCGGCTCATGACTGCCGCCCTCATTCTTCTCGGCGCATCCTTCCTGGTGTACATCCTGACAGCGGCGTCAGGTGACCCCCTCGAGGAGTACCGCGCCATCAGCGCAGCCAACAAGCAGCAGCTGATGGACGCCCGCACCGAACTCTTGCAGCTGGACCTCCCCGCGCCGCTGCGCTACTTCAAGTGGCTCGGCGGGGCCGCCCAATGCCTCGTCCCGTTCGCCAATTCCTGCGACCTTGGCAAAAACATCGTCGGGCAGCCGGTGACCGACGCCCTGGGCCACGCCCTGATCCAAACCCTGACGCTGATTACCGGAGCCACCGTGCTGGCCATCCTGATCGGCATCACRCTGGGAATCATCACCGCCCTGCGCCAGTACAGCGCGCTGGACTACGGCGTCACGTTCATGGCGTTCCTCTTCTTCTCCCTCCCCATCTTCTGGGTGGCCGTCCTGCTCAAGGAATTCGGCGCCATCGGCTTCAACAACTTCCTGCGCAATCCCGAGATTCCGATCGTGACGGCCGTCGGCATCGGCCTGGTCCTCGGGCTCGTGACGGCGGTGGCCGTCGGCGGTGAACTCAAACGCAGGGTCATCAGCGGCGGAGTGGTCTTCCTCTTCGTTACCGCCGTCCTGGTCTACTTTTCCGCCACCGAATGGTTCAAGACCCCGGGCCTCGGCCCGGTGATGATAGCGATCGCCGGCGTCGGCCTCGCCTTCGCCGTCACCCTGCTTACTGCCGGCCTGAAAAACCGGAAGGCCCTGCAGTCGGCACTGATCGCCGCCGCCGTCGGGGTGGTCCTGTATTTCGTGGTCCAGCCACTGCTGGACCAGGCGACGTTCCTGATGATCGTGCTGCTGGCCATCGCGGCTGTCGGCGTCGGCCTCGGCATCGGATACCTGGTCGGCGGCTACGACCGCGGGCAGTCAATGCGTGCGGCCGCGATCACCTCGTTCCTGGTGGGCTTCCTGATCCTGCTGGACCGCTTTATGCAGGCATGGCCCACGTACTTCAACAACAGCCGTGTCCGCGGCCGCCCCATCGCCACCATCGGGGCAACCAYCCCGAACATCGAGGGCGACTTCTGGGTCCTGGGCCTGGACTCCTTCACGCACCTGATCCTGCCGACTCTGGCCCTGATCCTGATCTCCCTAGCCAGCTACACCCGATTCACCCGAGCCTCCATGCTGGAGATCATGAACATGGACTACATCCGCACCGCCAGGGCCAAGGGCCTGACGGAGCGCACCGTGGTCATGCGCCACGCCTTCCGGAACGCACTGATCCCGATCGCCACCATCGTGGCCTTCGACATCGGCGGGCTGATCGGCGGTGCCGTCATCACCGAGTCGGTCTTCTCCGTCCGGGGCATGGGTTTCCTGTTCCTGGACGGCATCTCGCACGTCGACCCCAAC
>NZ_JBFTNO010000336.1:0-1597 GCF_056397525.1 Arthrobacter sp. 05L45_2
GATCATCTGCATGCGCGCCCCGGGCATGACCATGTGGCGTATGCCGATCTTCACCTGGAACGTCCTGGTCACCGCCATCCTCGTTCTGATGGCGTTCCCGCCGCTTGCTGCCGCTCTCTTCGCCCTCGGTGCGGACCGCCGCTTCGGTGCCCACATCTTCGATCCCGAAAACGGCGGCGCCGTCCTCTGGCAGCACCTGTTCTGGTTCTTCGGCCACCCCGAGGTCTACATCATCGCCCTGCCGTTCTTCGGCATCGTGTCCGAGATCTTCCCGGTCTTCAGCCGCAAGCCGATCTTCGGCTACAAGGGCCTGGTTTACGCCACCATCTCCATCGCCGCCCTGTCCGTCACCGTGTGGGCCCACCACATGTACGTGACCGGCTCGGTCCTGCTGCCGTTCTTCTCCTTTATGACGATGCTGATCGCGGTACCCACCGGCGTGAAGTTCTTCAACTGGATCGGCACCATGTGGCGGGGTTCCATCACCTTTGAAACCCCCATGCTGTGGAGCATCGGCTTCCTGGCCACGTTCCTCTTCGGCGGCCTGACCGGTATCATCCTGGCCTCCCCGCCGCTGGACTTCCACGTTTCCGACTCCTACTTCGTGGTGGCGCACTTCCACTACGTGGTCTTCGGTACCGTCGTCTTCGCGATGTTCGCAGGCTTCTACTTCTGGTGGCCGAAGTGGACCGGCAAGATGCTCAACGAGCGCCTTGGCAAGATCCACTTCTGGATGCTCTTCTTGGGCTTCCACGGCACCTTCCTCATCCAGCACTGGCTCGGCGTCGAGGGCATGCCCCGCCGCTACGCGGACTACATGCCGCAGGATAACTTCACCTGGATGAACCAGTTCTCCACCTACTCGTCCTTCCTGCTGGGTGCCTCGCTGATCCCGTTCTTCTGGAACGTTTACATCACCTGGCGCAGCAACGAGAAGGTCATGGTTGATGACCCCTGGGGCTTCGGTGCCTCGCTCGAGTGGGCCACGTCCTGCCCGCCGCCGCGCCACAACTTCACGTCGCTGCCGCGGATCCGCTCGGAACGTCCTGCCCTGGACCTGCACCACCCCGAGCTCTCCCAGAACTACACCATCGACTCGCCTGCCCCGGCAGCGGCCGCGCTGGGTAACGCCGACCAGAAGGACACCGCGAAGTGAAGATCGAATCACGGATTTTTGGGCTCGGAGTCTTCTTCTTCGTCCCTGTAGCCATCGTCTACGGTTTTATGACGCACTGGTCCGAATGGGTGGGCATCCTCGGGGTCCTGCTGGTCGCAGGCCTCGCCRGCATGATCGGCGCCTACCTGGGCTTCACCGGACGCCGGGTCGGTATGCGCCCGGAGGATCGCAGCGACGCTGAGATCCACGAGGGCGCTGGCGAGCAGGGCCACTTCAGCCCCTGGAGCTGGTGGCCCCTGGTGCTGGGCCTCGCCTGCGCCGGTGGCTTCCTCGGCCTTGCCGTGGGCTTCTGGATCACGTTCATCGCCGGCGGCCTGGCCGTCGTGGCGCTCGTGGGCTGGGTCTACGAGTACAGCCGCGGTGACCACGCGCACTAACATTCAAAACTGAGACCAACGACGGCGGGCCCCACCTTTGAGG
>NZ_JBFTNO010000337.1:0-1559 GCF_056397525.1 Arthrobacter sp. 05L45_2
TCCGTGGCGGGCACGTGGRTGTCGCGGTGCTCGGCGCCATGGAAGTGGCGCAGAACGGGGACCTCGCCAACTGGATGATCCCGGGCAAGATGGTCAAGGGCATGGGCGGCGCGATGGACCTGGTGTTCGGGGCCAAGAAGGTCATCGTCATGATGGAGCACGTGGACCGCAACGGCAACCCGAAAATTGTGGAGCAGTGCACCCTGCCGCTGACCGGCAAAGGCTGCGTGGACCGGATCATCACCGACCTCGCCGTGATCGACGTCGTCACCGAGGGCGGGAAATCCCGGCTGGTGCTGCGGGAGCTGGCTCCGGACGTGACCGCGGAGGACGTGGCCGCCGCCACCGGCGCCGAACTATTCGAGGAAGACCAGGAACTTACCGTATGACGACGAATGCAGCGCCCGAAACCGGTTCAGGTGCCGGCCGCAGTGCCGGCCGCAGTGCCGGCCGCAGTGCCGGCCACGGCACCGGCGGCAGTGCCGGTCCCCGGGTGATTGAACAACGCGGTCTCTACTTCGAGGAACTCGAAGAGGGGGTGGTCTACGCCCACCGGCCCGGCCGGACCGTGACGGAGACGGATAACGTCCTGTTCACCACCATGACCATGAATACCCAGGCACTGCACCTGGACGCTGCGTGGAGCGCCGGGCAGCCCTTTGGCCAGCGCCTGATGAACTCCATGTTCACCCTCGCCACCGTGGTGGGGCAGTCGGTCCCGCAGCTGACGCAGGGGACCATCATCGCCCAGCTGGGACTGACCGACGTGTCCTTCCCGCACCCGCTCTACCACGGGGACACGCTCTACACCGAGACCGTGGTGACCGGCAAGCGGCTCTCCTCCTCCCGGCCCGGGCAGGGGATCGTGACCATGCAGCACACGGGCCGGAACCAGGACGGTGTGGTGGTGGCGCTGGCGACGCGCAGCTGCCTGATGTGGACACGCGAGGCGCACGCCGCGGCCGAGCCGGAAACCGCGCAAAAGGGGACAATAAAGGCATGAGCTTCCTGATGGGCCCGGCCCTCCTGTTCTGCCCCGCCGACCGCCCCGAGCGCTACCAGAAGGCGGCCGGGCGCGCCGACGCCGTCATCCTTGACCTCGAGGACGCCGTGGCGCCGGCCGACAAGCAGCGTGCCCGAGGCGCCATCCTGGCCCAGCTGGGTTCCGCCGGGGATGGTCCGGAGCTCGACCCGAGCCGCACGATTGTCCGCGTCAACCCGGTCGGAACGGACGAGTTCGAGAAGGACCTGCACTGCCTCAAGCACACGCCTTACCGGCACGTCATGCTGGCCAAGGCCGAGAGCGCCGCACAACTGCGGGCGCTTGAGGGCTACAGTGTGGTCGCCCTGTGCGAGACGGCGGCGGGCATCGTCAACGCGGCCGCGATCGCCGCCGAGCCGAACGTGGTGGGCCTGATGTGGGGCGCCGAGGACCTGCTGGCGTCGCTCGGCGGCACCTCCAGCCGGAACGACGACGGCGGTTACCGTGCTGTGGCCCTGCACGCGAGGTCCACGGTCCTGCTGGCTGCCCGGGCCGCCGGCAAGGAAGCCGTCGACTC
>NZ_JBFTNO010000338.1:0-1556 GCF_056397525.1 Arthrobacter sp. 05L45_2
GGCCAGGCAGGCGACGTGCTGCCCGGCCGCGACGGCCTGTCGGACGAGTTCGGCTGAGAGGAAGGCTGTGCCGCCGAGGACCAGGATGTGCATGCGCCCACGCTACGGCGCTAATGTTGAAACTGCACAGAGTGTTATGCGACCGGCGAACGCCGGCGCACCGAAGGAGCAGACCCCGCCGATGTACCGCCTGACCACTGCCGCGTCAACTGCCGCGACGACTGCCCAGCCCATCGCGCCGCCGGACATCTCCGCCGTCAACCTGCCCGGCGTCCTGATCAGCATCGGCGTGGGCATTGCCGTGTGGCTGGTGGCGTCGTTCGTCATCGCAGGGATCACCAAGCGCGTCGCCGCCGGCACCACCTTCTTCAAGAAGCCCCATTTCCGCTGGGTGGCCCCGGCGCTGCGTGCCCTCGACCACCAGCGGCGCGAGCAGCGGGCCAAGACCATCGGGTCCCTGCTGAACAGCGTGGGCAGCGTGCTGGTGGTGGTGATCACGGTGATGTACGTCCTGCAGAACCTCAACGTGAACATCGCCCCGTTGCTGACCAGCGTCGGCATCCTCGGCGTCGCGATCGGCTTCGGTGCCCAGCAGCTGATCCGCGACTTCCTGGCCGGCATCTTCATCACCATCGAGGACCAGTACGGCATCGGCGACGTCATCGAGACCTCCGAGGTGGTGGGCACCGTGGAGTCGATGGGGCTGCGCATCACCCGCGTCCGGGCCGAGGACGGCACCGTCTGGTACCTGCGCAACGGTGAAATCCTGCGGGTGGGCAACCGCTCGCAGGGAAGCTACGTCTCGCCCGACACCACACCGGCCGACGACGCCGGATCCGCACCCCAGCAACAGGCCGGAGAATAATATGACGATCCCCACCGGCGGCGAACCGCGCCAGCCCAGGATGCTSATGCAGAACGACCCSTTCAGCCARCCCGGCTACACCGACAACTTCTACGACGCCGTGGGCGGCCACGACACGTTYGTGAAGCTGATCGATGTGTTCTACGACGGCGTCGCGACGGATCCGCTGCTCCGGCCGATGTACCCGGAAGAGGACCTCGGGCCGGCGAAGCGGCGCTTCCTCATGTTCCTTGAGCAGTATTGGGGCGGCCCCACGACGTATGGCGAGGAGCGCGGCCACCCGCGGCTCCGGATGCGGCACCAGCCGTTCCGGGTCACGCCGGAGGCCAAGGAGGCCTGGCTGCGGCACATGCGGACCGCCGTCGACGCCCTTGACCTGCCGCCGCTCTATGAAGGAACGCTGTGGGACTACATGGAACGCGCGGCGCTGTCCATGGTCAACAGCCCGTCCGGAGCCTGAGGAATATGTGGAAAGACCCCGGAGGCACTTGGGGGAATGCCTCCGGGGTCTTTCTGCCCTAATAATACCCAGCCGGGTATGCGCACGGCAAGCGGTTTTCGCGCGAGAGGCCCGGCGCTGGCTAGGCTGGGCTGATGCTACTGATCAGGGAAGACCGTCCGGATGACTTGGCCCGCCTGGCCGCGCTGAGGAGCGTGTGGGCTGCCGAACAGGACCCGGGGCGACCGGACG
>NZ_JBFTNO010000339.1:0-1539 GCF_056397525.1 Arthrobacter sp. 05L45_2
CTTCAGGACCGTGTTGGTCTGGTTCTTCCGGGCCTCGCGCGCTTTGACAGCGGCTTCGTACTTGTACTTGCCGAAGTCCATCAGCTTGCACACCGGAGGCTTAGCCTGCGGTGCAACTTCAACGAGATCAAGATCGGACTCGGCAGCCAAACGCAGGGCATCCTCAATACGGACAACCCCAACTTGTTCGCCTGCAGGGCCGACCAGCCGCACCTCGGGGACGCGGATACGCTCATTGATTCTTGGCTCGCTAATGTTAAAGCTCCTGTGTTCGTGAGGGGTACTCCGCCGGCAAATGAAGAAGGCCTCCAACTGCCGGAGCAATCGAAGGCCTCAAAGATCGGAACTGCCCTCCTCGTGACGAGGCGGCATGCAGGCCCTTCAGGCGTGAAGCCCGGAGGGAATGCCCGACCAGATACCCGGCAACCTTGATTCCTGGGGAATACTCGCGGCTGACGCGGGTGGGAGAGAACTCCGCTTGCAAACTGAAAACCAATCCTACAGAAAGATACCCGCTCAACGCACATGTGCGCCGTCGGGCTTCCGGAACTGCTGGAATAACGACATTCAGTTGGTCTGTGACAAGCTTACCAGCATGAGCACTTCAGATAGTAATTCACATGTTTACCAGCCGGCCGGTGGCCAGGACGACGTCTCCCAGCAGATCCGCGACATCTCCGAGGTTCCCGCGATCGAAGTCATCACCACCGCCGCCGTGCACCTGATGAGCGCRGCCGCCGTGAAGCTCGGCCTGGCCGCCGAGGACAATGCCGAAGAGCTCAAGGACCTGGACGAGGCCCGCAAGCTGATCACCGCCCTCGCTGGCCTGGTCACCGCAGCGGCCCCGGAGATCGGCTCCCAGCACGCCGGTCCGTTGCGCGACGGCCTGCGGTCCCTGCAGCTGGCGTTCCGCGAGGAATCAGTGATTCCGGACGCTCCGGGCAAGGGCCCGGGCGAAAAGTACACCGGTGCCGTCAACTAGCTGACAGCCACCAACCCGGCAACGGCAGGCAGCAGGAGAGCACGGCTCACTCCTGGCGCCTGCGACGGCGGGCGGACCATACCGGTCCGCCCGCCGTCGCCGTTTAACCGTCACCCGGCGCCGGCGCGGGGCCTGCCGGTCCTGGTTCGTCCGCGGCTGGTCTCCGGATCCGGCAGACTAGGCTGCGGCGAGCCGGCGCCTGCGCCGGTACTGCAGGAGCAGGCCCACCAGGCACAGCACTACACCGGCCACACCGACCGAGACGAACCCGGCACCGGGTCCCACGCCGTCAATGAACAGCCCGGCCAGCGGGGCGCCGAGCGCGACGCCGCCGGTCAGGGCAGAGCCGTACCAGCCCATCGCYTCGCCGCGGCGGCCCTCCTCCACCAGGTCGGCCACTTTTTCGGAGGCGGCTGAGAGCACGGGTGCGCAGAGCAGGCCCGGGAGCAGGGACAGCAACGCCAGGGTCCAGGTGTCCTGAGCGAACGCCATCGGCAGCGTCAGTGCTGACATGCCGAGGAGGAGCAGGATGGGCGAGACGGGCCGGTGCATGGCGC
>NZ_JBFTNO010000340.1:0-1535 GCF_056397525.1 Arthrobacter sp. 05L45_2
GCGTGTAGTTGGTCTCGTCCCGGTCCAGGCACGCCATCCCGGCGGCGAGGATGTGGCGGGGGAGGGCGAAACCCGGCTCGCCGATGCTGAGCACAATCGCGCCGGGCGTGTGCCAGGCGGCCTCGGTAATCTCGCGGATCTGGTTGACGGGTACGTCGCGGACGTGGGCTGCAAGCTCGGGCATGTCTGCCATCCTAGCCGCGGACGGAGTCCGGACCGGGGGCATCTTCGGCGCGGATATACTGGGAGGCGTGCTTTCTGGACTGGTGATAGTGGACAAGCCGCAAGGCTGGACCAGCCACGATGTGGTTGGACGGATGCGGCGGATCGCCGGTACCCGAAAGGTGGGCCACGCCGGGACCCTTGATCCGATGGCCACGGGGGTGCTGGTGCTCGGGATCAACAAGGCGACCCGCCTCCTGACCTACATCGTGGGAACCTCCAAGACGTACACCGCCACCATCCGTCTGGGTGAGTCGACCATTACTGACGACGCCGAGGGCGAGGTCACTGCCACGGCCAGCGCCGCCGCCGTGACCGAGGACGCCGTCCGCGCCGGGATCGCAGAGCTGACGGGGGAAATCCAGCAGGTCCCCAGCAGTGTCAGCGCCATCAAGGTCAACGGCGAGCGTGCCTATGCCCGGGTCCGCTCCGGTGAAGAGGTCAAACTCGCCGCGCGTCCCGTGACCATCCACCGCTTCGAGCTCCATGAGCTCCGCCGGGCCAACGACGGCGAGGCCCTGGACCTCGATGTCACCGTGGAGTGTTCATCCGGGACGTACATCCGTGCCCTCTCTCGGGACCTCGGCGGCGCCCTGGGCGTCGGCGGCCACCTCACCGCGCTGCGCCGGACACAGGTGGGGCCCTACACGCTGGACCAGGCGCGCACCCTCGAAGAGCTCGCCGAGGAACTGAACGTGCTGGAGATGTCGCAGGCCGCCCGGGCGCTGATGCCCAACCGCGACCTCACCGCTGAAGAGACCACGGAGCTGTCCTTCGGGCGGCGGATCTCCGCCGGTGCTGCCGCAGGGACACCGGGGGCCGCGACGCCGGAACAGCCTGCCGCTGCCTTCGCGCCCGACGGTTCCCTCGTGGCCCTCCTGGCCGACGCCGGCAGCTACGCCAAACCCGTGCTGGTTTTCGCGCCGGACAACGAGAAGCCGGCGGGCTGAGCGTGGACGCGTACTTCTACATCATCCTGGTGGTCGGTTTGCTCTCCACCCTGCTGTGCCTGGGCGCCGGCATCATGAAGAAGGCCCCGAACGATGCCACCATCCTGTCGGTGGCCGCCGTTGAACTGTCCCTGCTGGTGTACCTGGTTGGTTCGATTGTCCGGGTCGCCTCGGGGGAGCGGATCGCCGGTGAGCCCTGGGAATTCTGGGGATATCTGGTCACCGCGCTGATGCTTCCCGTCGGTGCGGTGTACTGGTCCATCCTGGAACGCACCCGGTGGAGCAATTTTGTGCTGGCGGCTGTCGGCGTCACCGCGCTGGTGATGGCGGCCCGAATGAACCAGATCTGGTACTGACGTGGAA
>NZ_JBFTNO010000341.1:0-1527 GCF_056397525.1 Arthrobacter sp. 05L45_2
GGGCAGGGCAAGGACGCGCCGCTGCGGATTCCCCGTCCGGCCGGCGGCCCCGGCCGCGGCGGCCCGTTCGCGGGCATGAACATCCCCGCGGAGAAGGCCATGAATTTCGGTGCTTCCGCCCGGCGGCTGCTCGGCGAACTGCGCCCCGAACGGCTGTGGCTGACGCTGGTACTGGCCCTCGCCGTCGTGAGCGTCACGCTGGCGGTGATCGGCCCCCGGCTGCTGGGCGAAGGCACCAACCTGATTTTCGCCGGCGTCGTGTCCAAACAACTGCCCGCCGGCGTGACCAAAGCGCAGCTGATCGCGCAGCTGCGGGCCGCGGGGGAGAACCAGAAAGCGGACATGCTCAACGCCATGGCGTTGACTCCCGGCACCGGGATCGACTTTGCCGCGCTGTCCTCGGTGCTGCTGTGGGCGCTCGCGCTCTATGTGCTGGCCTCGGCATTTATGTGGATGCAGGCATATATCCTCAATGGCGTCGTGCAGCGCACAGTATTCCGGCTGCGGGCGCGGATCGAGGCGAAGATCAACCGCCTGCCGCTGCGCTACTTCGACACCGTGCAGCGCGGCGAGCTCCTCAGCCGGGTAACGAACGACGTCGACAACATCTCCCAGAGCCTGCAGCAGTCCATCAGCCAGGCCGTGACCTCGGTGCTGACCGTCGCCGGGGTGCTGGTGATGATGGTGATCCTCTCGCCGACGCTGGCCGTCATCGCGCTGGTGACCATCCCGCTGACCCTGGTGACGACGGCGGTGATCGCCAAACGCTCACAGAAGCTGTTCGTGGCCCAGTGGAAGAACACCGGCGAGCTGAACGGCCAGATCGAGGAGACGTACACCGGACACGCGCTGGTGAAGGTTTTCGGCCGGCAGCGCGAGGTGGAGGAGACGTTCCGGCAGAAGAACGCGGAGCTGTACCAGGCCAGCTTCGGCGCGCAGTTCATTTCCGGGCTGATCATGCCCGCCATGACGTTCATCGGGAACCTGGTCTACGTGGGGATCGCCGTGGTGGGCGGCCTGCAGGTGGCGTCCGGGGCGATGCAGCTGGGCGATGTGCAGGCGTTCATCCAGTACTCGAGGCAGTTCACCCAGCCGCTGGCCCAGCTGGGCTCGATGGCGAACCTGCTGCAGTCCGGGGTGGCCTCGGCGGAGCGGGTGTTCGAGCTGCTCGACACCGAGGAGCAGCTGACCGACCCGGACGTGCCGCTGAAACCGGAGGCGACCCGCGGACGGCTGGTGTTCGAGGACGTGTCCTTCGCCTATTCGCCGGACAAGCCGCTGATCTCTTCGTTGAACCTGGTGGCCGAACCCGGGCAGACCGTGGCGATCGTGGGGCCCACAGGGGCGGGCAAAACCACGCTGGTGAACCTGATGATGCGCTTCTACGAGCTCGACGCCGGGAAGATCACCCTCGACGGCGTGGACGTGGCGCTGATGTCGCGGCACGAGCTGCGCTCGCGGATGGGGATGGTGCTGCAGGACACCTGGCTGTTCGGCGGGACCATCCGGGACAACATCGCCTACGGC
>NZ_JBFTNO010000342.1:0-1525 GCF_056397525.1 Arthrobacter sp. 05L45_2
CCTTTGTTCTGGGGGATGAAATTTTTTTGATACTGGTTTATGTCCCGGTCCAAAGGACCGCTTGCACCTTTGTTCTGGGGGATGAAATTTTTTTGATACTGGTTTATGTCCCGGTCCAAAGGACCGCTTGCAAGAAATACTAAGCCTGCTGTCCTTAATTTTCCACCAGATTCGTGCGATGTACACCGGCGCGCCTACCCCTGGGTCAGCCGGTACCGCTCGATCTGTTTGAGCCGGCGCAGCAGGCTGTCGCGCCGSGGRTGSGGSACGGCGTCGGCSGGTTCSGCGGTGAGGTCGATGTGSGYSGTGCCGTACTGCCASAGCAGCAGRTCRTCCAGSAGCCGGTCSGGGCCGGGGGAGTAGCGGTGGTCCAGCGCCCGGCGGACCTCGGTGATGCGGTTGGCGCTGAGCAGGCCGGCAAGCTGCACGGTCTGGTTCAGCCCGTGCGCCGCCATCAGCTCCGCAGCCCAGCCCCAGTCGTCGTCGACTTTTCGGTCCACGTGCGGCAGCAGGGTCCGCCAGACATCTCGGATGCGGTTGGGTGTGAGCTGGGCGGCGCCCTCCCCGTCCATGTCCCAGTAGCCCCGGACCTCCTCGTACCGCTCGTTCAGGTCGGCGAAGGCGCTTTCGACGGTCTCGAGCATCGCCGCGGTGGCGGTGAACTGCCGGTCGAACTGCGGGGTCCAGGCCCGCGGATCTTCGGCCTTGAACCGGATGTCGTGCTCAATCTCGCTCCAGGCGTGCGCGAAGACGGTCCGGATCTGGCACTCGAAGAAGTAGCTGCCGTTGGGCTGCACGTCCGGGTTGAACACCTGCTGGTAGGCCTTCACGGCGTCGTTCTGGATGGTCCRTAGGATCAGGTGCCGGCTGGAGTACCCGTAGGTGCCGGATTCGATCGATCCGATGTCCTTTTCGCGGTCGCCGCGGCAGTCGAACAGCTGGCGCTGGCGCTTGATCAGGTTGGCCACCACGGCGTTTTCSGCCGGSAGCTTGGTGATRACCCGGATGCCCACCATGTCATTGAGCGTGCGGAACGGGTCCGGGAACTTCAGGACGGGCGGGCCGCCCGGCTCCAGTGGCTTCTCGGTCCGGGAGATCTTCTCGCGGAAGGATTCCACGGTTTTGGTGCGGCCGGTGACGAACAGCGGTGTCACCTCGGTGCCCTTGAGCATTGCCCGGAGGGTCAGCAGCACCTCGCGGGTGACGAGTTTCAGGGCAGGACGAACCCGCTCGTAGAGTTCCACGTTTTCCTGCACGGATTCGCGCAGCGCGGGGTCCAGGCGGTCCCAGTTGCTAGCCATGGGCCTAGCTTACGGCGCGGGTGTGACAGCGCGGCCGGCAGCCCGCCGTCGGAACTGCGGTGTTTCGACCGCGGCGAGGGCCTTCGGCGGTGCCGGGCGGCGCCCAAGGTAGGCTCTGCACATGTCTGAAGTGCGGCGTCGGGATCTCTTCGTGGCTGCAGCGGCGGTGACTCTGGGGACGGTCGCCGCCTGTTCACCGGGCCCCAAGGAGGACACAGTGAAGC
>NZ_JBFTNO010000343.1:0-1487 GCF_056397525.1 Arthrobacter sp. 05L45_2
GATCAAATGCAGGACAGCCTCAACGAAGCCGCCCTGCTCCTCGTCAGATCCCAGCCCGTCAATCAGGCTCTTGTCGATCTTGACCACGTTCACGGGCAGCCGGCGCAGGTAGCTGATGGAGGAGTATCCGGTGCCAAAGTCGTCGATTTCGAGCTGGACACCCAGCTGGCGGAGCCCGCTCAGGGAGTACTTGTCGACGTCGCCGCCGGTCACCGCCATGGATTCGGTCAGCTCGATGATGAGGTTTGYGGCGTCGACGCCGGTTTCGCTGAGGATGTCCTGGACGTGTTCGATGAGTTCCRGGTTCTGCAGTTCCGTGGTGGAGATGTTCACCCGCACGGAGAATTCGCTGTCCAGCGGCAGCCGGTCCTGCCAGTCGCGGAGCTGCCGTACCGCGTTGCGCAGCACCCAGTGGCCCAGCTCCACGATCATCCCGGTCTCCTCGGCAAGGGGGATGAACTGGTCCGGCATCAGCAGCCCGCGCTCGGGGTGGTTCCAGCGGACCAGGGCCTCGACGCCCTCAATCCGGCCCGTGGGGAGCTCGACGACCGGCTGGAAGTGCAGGGTGAGCTGGTCATGCAGGATCGCCTCCCGCATTTCCGTCACCATAAGGCTCTGCAGCCGGCGGGCGTACAGGAGGGCCGGTTCGAAGACCTTGATAGCRCTGTGCGGCTGGGCCTTGGCCGCGTACATGGCCGTGTCGGCTTCCATCACGAGCTCGTCGGCCGACTGCCCGGGTTCGGCCACCCGCACACCAATACTGGTGCCACAGGTGATACGGAGGTCGCCGATGTCCAGGCTTTCGCTGAGCGCCTTCAGGATCCGGTTCGCGACCCGCCGGGCCCGGACGAGGTTCGATTTGGGCAGCATCACGGCGAATTCGTCGCCGCCGAGCCGGGCCACGGTGTCCGTGACCCGGACGGCCTCCTGCAGCCGGCGGGCGATGACGCGCAGAACGTCGTCCCCCGCACTGTGGCCGAGGGTGTCGTTAATTCCCTTGAACGAGTCGAGGTCGAGGATCAGCAGCGCCGGCGGCATCTCGCCGCGCAGCGTTTCGGCGAGCGCGTGGCTGAGCACGGAGTTCAGTGCGGTCCGGTTCGCCAGCTGGGTGAGCGGATCGGTCAGCGCCATCCGTTCGAGCTCCACCTGGGCCTCGCGCAGCATGGCGGTGCGGCTTTCGACCCGTTCCTCCAGCTCCTGGTAAATGGTCTGCAGGTCATCGGCCATCAGGTTGATGCCCGCAATGACGGCGGCGACGTCGTCGCGCGCGCCCGAATGCGGGATCCTGGTGCTTAGGTCGCCGCTCGCGATCCGGACAATGCCTTCCACCAACGTGTGGAGCCGGGGGTCTGGTACATCACTTTTCACTCGTATACGGCCTTAACCACTCGAGGGCTTCTGACCGCGAAAGGAAGAACTCGGCCGGGATTGTTTCGGTTCGTGACCGCAGCAGGTAGTGGGCGATCACGCGGTCCACGGGGCTCTCC
>NZ_JBFTNO010000344.1:0-1958 GCF_056397525.1 Arthrobacter sp. 05L45_2
ACCTCCAACAACGCCACCCGCGCCAGGCCGCCGTTCGGCAGCCTTGCCCCCGGCAGCCCGGCCCCGGGGCGGGACACCGCCACCGGCCGCGATACCGTCCAGCGCCCCGCCTTCGGGGCGGCGCCCCGTCCGGCGCCCCCCGCGGGGGAGGACGACGACGTCGCGGCCACAGTCAACCGGTCCAGCCTGGCCCCGGAGGACACGGCCGCCGGCGAAACGGGGGACGCCGGGGAAGCCCCAACCGGCCACGGCCGCCGGAACCTGGTCCTCGCGATCGTCGGTGCCGCGGTCCTGGTGATCGCCGTCGTCGTCGGGATCATCGCCGGGACCACCCGCCCCGCCCCGGCCCCGCAGGCCACCGAGCAGGTCAGCAAGCCGCCGGCCGATGCCCTGGACAACGGCACCGTCCCCGACGTGACGGCACTGGCCGGACGCGCGGACAGTGCCGGCAAACTCACCTTCACCTGGAAAAACCCGCAGCCCAAGACCGGTGACCGCTATAAGTGGCGGACCTACTCGCCCACGGGCAACGGCGAATTCCAGGCCACTGCCACGGCCAAAGTCCAGGTGGCTCCCAACCCGGCCGGGGACACCTGCATCCAGGTGATGATCGTCCGCTCCGACGGCGCGTCCTCGCCCATGGAACAGGACTCCATTTAGCATCGGCCGGGAGGGTGACCTCGAAGTCGACGACAACCCGTACCTGCACCGGCAGTTCCTGCAGATCGCCCGCTATGACGGCATCTGGTGGCTCAGCAACGTCGGCAGCATGATCTGCGCGACCGTTGCCGACGCCTCCGGCGGCATGCAGGCCTGGCTCGCCCCCGGAGCCCGGATCCCGCTGGTCTTCAGCCACACCAACGTCATCTTCACGGCCGGTCCCACCACCTACGAATTTGCCGTCCACCTCCGGACCCCCGCCTTCCGGCAGGAATCCCGCGGGGAGGAAAGCGGCGGGGACACCACCATCGGCCCCGTCGTCTTCACCGACTCCCAAAAAGCCCTGATCGTGGCCCTCGCCGAGCCGATGCTGCGCCGGGAGGGGACCGGCTTCAGTGCCATCCCGTCCTCCGCGCAGGCGGCCAAGACCCTGGGCTGGGCACTGACCCGATTCAACAGAAAGCTGGACAACGTGTGTGACAAACTCGACCGGGTAGGGGTCGCCGGACTGCGCGGCGGCGGCGGCAAACTCGCCACGAACCGGCGCGCCCGGCTGGTCGAACACGCCGTGACATCGCACCTGGTGACCGCTGCCGACCTCGTGCTCCTGGAAACCCAGCGCGGAGGGGACGACGCATGAGGATCCGGCTGACCCTGCGCCGCGACCCGGCCGAAGCGAAGGACCTCGCCGTCACCGTCGACGGCCTGGCCACCGTGGCGGACATCGCCACCGAACTGTGGGCCGCCGATCCGGCCCGGCGCGGCACCGAACCGCCGTCGAACCTCTCCCTCAGCATCGAGGAGTCCTTCGCCGCCGGCGGCCTCAAGGGCAGCGTTCTGAACCGGGAGGACAACCTGCTCGAATCCGGGCTGCGGCCGGGCTCGATCGTCGGCCTGACCCAGGTCAGCGAGCAGTTCGCCGTGCCCGGGGCAAACCGAGGACCGGCCGCGGCGACCCTCCGCGTGCTCTCCGGCCCCGACGTCGGGCGCGAATTTTCGCTGCCCTCGGGGACCAGCTACATCGGCCGTGACCGCGACGTCGACATCCGGCTCACGGACCCGCTGACCTCGAAGCGGCACGCCCGCGTCACGGTGGGGGAGACCGTGGAAATCGTGGACACCAACTCCGCCAACGGCCTGCTGATGGACGGACTCCCGGTCGGCCGTGCGACGCTGAACTCCTCGGACACCGTCACCCTCGGCGACACCACAGTCTCCGTGGTGTCCCTCGGCGGCGCCCAGGGCACGGCGCCGAGCTCACCCCTGATCGACTTCAACCGTTCGCCCCGGGTGGTGCC
>NZ_JBFTNO010000345.1:0-1426 GCF_056397525.1 Arthrobacter sp. 05L45_2
GTGCTGCGGGCCGGATCAGTGGCGGGGGTAGTCATGCCTTCAGGTGCTGCGGGCCGGATCAGTGGCGGGGGTAGTCATGCCTTCAGCTTAGTGCGGCCTACGGCGGGATAGGATTTGCGGATTGCCCGTTCCGGAACTGTTCCGCGGGTCTGGAATTTGAGGGGTTCGCCTGTGCTGTGGCCATTTCCGCTTGTGGGAACACTCCCGTCCTGGGTGGTCCTCATCCTGACAGTCATCGACCTCGCCATCCGTGTGCTCGCCCTGGGCATCATCCCGGGGAACCGGCGCCCCACCACCGCCATGGCCTGGCTGCTGGGCATCTTCTTCGTTCCGGCGCTCGGACTGGTGCTGTTCCTGCTCTTCGGCAACTTCCGGCTCTCCCGCCGCCGCCGCGCGCAGCAGGAGGCGGTGAACACCCGGATCAGGGCCGGCACCTCGGAAATGGCCGCCGTCGAGAGCGAGTATGACGGGCCCGAATGGGTGGCGTCCGCGGCGGAGCTGAACAAGACGCTCGGCTCGCTGCCCATGGTGGACGGCAACAGCGTGGAGTTGCTCCCCGGCTACCCGGATTCCATTAAGGCGATGGCTGCCGCGGCCCGCGAGGCCAAGTCCTTCATCAACGCCGAGTTCTACATCATGAGCTCGGACCACGTGACGGACGAACTCCTGACCGCCCTCGAGGATGCCGCCGAACGCGGCGTCGAGGTCCGCGTCCTCTTCGACCACCTCGGGACCATGCGGATCAAGGGCTACAGCAAGCTCACCGCGCGGCTGAACGCCAGCAAGATCCGCTGGCGCCCCATGCTGCCGCTGCGGCCGGTGCACGGCCAGTGGCGCCGGCCCGATCTCCGCAACCACCGCAAGATCATGGTGATCGACGGCGAGGTGGCCTTCACCGGCTCCCAGAACCTGATCGAGCCCTCCTACAACAACCCCCGCCACCGCAAGGTCGGCCGGGAATGGGTCGAGCTCATGACGCGTATGCGCGGCCCGATCGTGACCACCCTGAACGTGGTGTTCGCGACGGACTGGCTCAGCGAGACCGACGAATCCCTCGAACACCAGCTGGCCCACCAGTTCAAGTCGACCCCCGGCCACGTTACGGCGCAGGTGGTGCCCAGCGGGCCCGGCTTTATCACCGAGAACAACCTGCGCCTGTTCAACACCCTGATCTACTCGGCGCAGCACAAGCTCTCCATCTGCAGCCCGTACTTCGTGCCGGACGACTCGCTGCTGTACGCCGTGACCACGGCGGCGCAGCGCGGCGTCGACGTCGAGCTGTTCGTCTCCGAGAAGGGGGACCAGTTCCTGGTCCACCACGCCCAGCAGTCCTACTACGAGGCGCTGCTGGAAGCCGGGGTGCGGATCTACCTCTACAAGGCCCCGTTCGTCCTGCACGCCAAGCACTTCACGGTCGATGACGAGG
>NZ_JBFTNO010000346.1:0-1364 GCF_056397525.1 Arthrobacter sp. 05L45_2
CCTGATGGCCGTCTCGGTGACGTTCCCGACCAAGCGGGCCGCTGTGGCCGGCATCGCCCAGGCCCGGGAAATCGCCGGCACCGGCCTGATCCGCGACCGCAGCGGCGACGGTCAGTCSGCCCTCCTGGCCTCCATGGCCAAGCGGCGCACCGGCGGCGGCGCAGGACGCGGCTCCTCCCTTTCCGGCGGCACCCTCGCGGCGACGAAGCGCACCCGTGCCCACCACTGACGCCGGCGGCCGGCGCCGGGCCGCGGTCCTCTTCGACGTTGACGGGACGCTGGTGGATTCCAGCTACATCCACACCCTCGCGTGGTGGCGGGCCTTCCGGCAGGCCGGCTACGACGTCCCCATGGCCAGCATCCACCGCTCGGTGGGAATGGGCGGGGACAAGCTCCTGGCCCACCTGCTGCCGGAGAACCGCGACACCGGGTCCGACGCCGACATCATGGCCTCCCACGCCGCCGTGTTCTCCACCTTCTGGCCGGCCCTCCGGCGGCTCGACGGGGCCCGCGAACTGCTGGCCCAGTGCTTCGACTCCGGCTTGGCCGTGGCCCTCGCCTCGTCCGCGCGGGACCGCGACCTCGAAATGCTCCGCGCCACCATCGATGCCGACGCCTACATCCACGCTGCCACCAGCTCCGCCGACGCCGAGGAGAGCAAACCGGCGCCGGACATCCTGATTGCGGCCCTCGACGCCGTGAAGGTGCCCGCGGCCAACGCCGTCTACGTTGGCGACGCCGTCTGGGACATTTACGCCGCCGGCAAGCTGGACATTCCGGCGATCGGCCTGACGTGCGGAGGCACCAGCGAGGCCGAACTCCGTGACGCCGGCGCCGTTGAGGTCTACGAGAGCCCGCGTGCCCTGCTGGACAACCTTGCCGGCAGCGCCATCGGCCAGCTGGCCGCCCGCGTCCGGGGCGCCTGAGCCTGGCCCCTTACTTGGGCGGCGGGTGCGGTGCGCCGTGGTGTGGGGGGCGATGTCAGCGGTCGGGAAACTTCTTCCAGCGTTTCAGGAAAGCGCGCTCGGCGACGGCCGCCAGCTGTTCTTCCCGGGCATGTAGCCGGCCGTAGGTGAACCCGTTCTCCCCGCTGCGCAGCGCCCGGGCGCCCAGCCCGGCCAGCCGCGCCCGGGCCACCACGCTGTCCTGGTGCACCCCGAGGACCTGCTGGATCTTACGGGCCGCCTTGGCCAGGCGTTTCGCACGCCGGTGCCGCTTCCGGGCGGATGTCCGGCCCGCATCGCCGTCGCCCGTGGAGCCCTTCGGCACCGAAGCGGCCAGTTCCGCGGAGTACCGGAGCCGCTTCGCCGCTTTGCGGACCTCATGCAGCGCCGCATCTCGGGCCGCCCCGGGGCCCGGGGGCC
>NZ_JBFTNO010000347.1:0-1340 GCF_056397525.1 Arthrobacter sp. 05L45_2
CCCAGCATACTGTGCAGGCTCTGCGGGTGCCCGATGTACAGCAGCAGCATCACCGTCACGGCTATGGCTACGGAGCGTACCCGCCGGCGCCAGAGCGCGCTGATCCGTGGACTGGCTGCCATCAGGGCGGCCAGCGCCGCAGCAAACGGACCCATCAGCGCAGGGTGGCGGAGCGAGGCGAGCCAGTCGCTGCCGATCGCCGCCCCCAGCTCAACTGTTGCCACGTAGAGAAAGAGTGCCCCGAGGTGGCCTCCGACGAAGGCGATGGCCGTCCGGCGGACACCCATGGTGGCTTCGGCCAATCCGACGCACCCCAGGATCAGGGCAGTGGCGAGGATGTACGAAGCAAGAGGCCCGGGAAAGAAGACTGAGGAGAACACCGGCCACCAGCGCCCGGCCAGCAGGAGGTCAGGGCCTACCGAAACGGCGGCGAGCAGGCCCGGCGGGGGTCCGGAGACGACTGACCCGGTGCCGATTCCCAGGGTCCACATAAAGGCCGTCAGCGACAGGGCCAGCGGCATGCCCGCGGCGGTGCGGCCGAGCCGCCGCAACAATCGTCCCAGCAGCAGGGCAGGCCTGCTGCGGATCAATGGTGCAGGCAACAACATCCTCCGAAAATAACCCAACGTGGACCACGAACTCGGCTCATCGGTCGGAGCCAACAGGCCACCGAATGCATTCCGTGGGGAACATCCACAGAATATGCCTGCAAGCTGGGGAATTCCGGGGAGCAAGCTGGGGACGCCAGCGGAGTCGCCGGCGTCGTCCGTCCTGCTTAGTCCTTCAGGAGCTCGAGGTCTTCCTCGTCGTCCACGTCTTCGTCCTCGTCGTCGTCATCTTCTTCGTCAATGACTTCGAGGGGGGTAACCTCGCCGTACGCTTCGTAGAGGGAGTCGTCATAAACCTCGAAGGCATCGGCTACGGCGAAGAAGGCTGCCTCAACCGCGGGATCGCCGTCCCCCCGCCGTGCGGCGGAAGCGGCCAGATGTTCTTCGAGGGCGCCGGTTAGGGACTGAAGCGCGACACGCGGATCGATGCTCATGACTTCACGTTAGCCCGAAAAAGACGAAAATGGAGAGCGATGAAGGAACATTTTCTGAACAGCTCGGTCCGTCGGGAACGGGACTACGCACGTCAGTACGAGTACCTCGTATTGACGGTAAGCCCTGAGGATTCGCTGCCCGAGGCCCGCCGGATTCTTGCGGCGCATTCCGAGTATGGTAAGTGGGAGCTCGAACGCAGCGTCCTGTACGTGGGCGGCGGACGGCGCTTCTGGCTTCGCCGTAAGGTGATCCAGGTCCAGCGGACCGTCTAGGCTCAGCTGGCTAGGACTCCAGGGG
>NZ_JBFTNO010000348.1:0-1299 GCF_056397525.1 Arthrobacter sp. 05L45_2
GTTGGAGCGGACCTTCAACGGGCCGGCGGGGATGACCAGGCGTTCACCTTTGAACAGCTCGGAGATGGCTCGACGGCGGGCCGCGGCGTGGCCGGCGACGGCATCCAGCTCGGGGAGCTGGTCCGGGGCCGGAGCCCAATTGCTGGCCATAAATGCCTTGAAGGCGTCGGAACTGGGCCGCTGTGAGCGGTTGTTGACGCGCTCCTCGAGGGGCTGGGAAGTGGAGACTTGGGTGTTATCTGCATCGTTCACCGTCCCATAGTCTCACCAGCGGCGCGGCTTAGGCCAACAAGCCGCCCCGGCGGATCTACTAGGCTGGGCAGGTGAGGATTGACCTGCATGCCCACTCGAACGTTTCCGATGGCACCCAGCCCCCAGCGGGGGTGATCGCGTCGGCTGCGGAGGCGGGGCTCGACGTCGTCGCCCTGACCGATCACGACTCCACCGACGGCTGGGCAGAGGCCTCGGCCGCGGCGCGGAACCTCGGCGTGGCACTGGTCCCCGGGATGGAAGTCTCCTGCCGGACCAGTGAGGGCATCAGCGTGCACCTCCTCAGCTACCTCCACGACCCCGCACACCCCGGGCTGCTGGAGGAAATCACCAAAGCCAAGGACGCCCGGTTCACCCGCGCCGAACGAATGGTCAGCCTGCTCGCCGAGGACTACCCGCTGAGCTGGGACGACGTCATCCACCACGTAGCCCCGGGCGCCACCCTGGGCCGCCCGCACATCGCCGACGCCCTGGTGGCCGCGGGTGTTGTGGCGGACCGCAGCGAGGCCTTCGAGACCATCCTGACCTCGCRYTCCCGGTACTGGGTGCAGCACTACGCGCCGGAYCCGGYRTACGCCGTCGAACTGGTCCGCGACGCCGGCGGKGTGCCSGTSTTCGCGCATCCGGTGGCGTCCTCCCGCGGACGGGTAGTGGGGGAGCGCACCTATCGGGAGATGATCGACGCCGGCCTGGCCGGGCTCGAGATCGACCACCGGGACAACCCGGAAGAGGGCAGGGTGTTCCTGCGCCGCCTCGCCGAACAGCACGGCCTGCTGGTGACCGGCTCCTCGGACTACCACGGGGCCGGGAAACCGAACCTGCTGGGCGAGAACCTGACCGCCCCGGAGGTGCTGGCCCGGATCGAGGAACAGGCCAGCGGAACGTCCGTGGTGCGCTGATGGACTGGATTGACCTTCAGCTCCTGGCCTCGGTGATCGTCACGCTGTTCGTGATCATGGACCCGCCCGGCACCGTTCCGATCTTTATGTCCCTGACCGCCCAGATGGATGCCCGGGACCGCAACCGTTC
>NZ_JBFTNO010000349.1:0-1112 GCF_056397525.1 Arthrobacter sp. 05L45_2
ATCGTGATCCGTTCGGACCGCGAAGAGCCGCAGGCGATGCGCGAGAAGATCGGCCGTCTGTGCGACGTCGACATCGACGCCGTGATTGGCTGCCCGGATGCGCCCAGCATCTACGACATCCCGAAGACGCTGCACTCCCAGGGACTGGACTCCTACATCGTCCGTGCCCTGGACCTGCCGTTCAAGGACGTTGACTGGACCAGCTGGGACAAGCTCCTCGAGGCCGTCCACAACCCCAAGCACGAGGTCGAGATCGCCCTCGTCGGCAAGTACATCGACCTGCCTGACGCCTATCTGTCGGTGACCGAGGCGTTGCGTGCCGGCGGCTTCGCGAACAACACCAAGGTCAAGATCCGCTGGGTCCCTTCGGACGAATGCGAGACCCCGGAAGGCGCGGTCAAGTCCCTGGCCGGCGTCGACGCGATCTGCGTCCCCGGCGGCTTCGGCATCCGCGGCCTCGAGGGCAAGCTCGGCGCCCTGAAGTACGCCCGCGAATCCAAGCTTCCGGTCCTCGGCCTGTGCCTGGGCCTGCAGTGCATGGTCATCGAATACGCCCGCAACGTGGTCGGCCTCGAAGGCGCTTCCTCGTCCGAATTCGAGCCGGACTCCAAGTACCCGGTGATCGCCACGATGGAAGAGCAGCTCGACATCGTTGACGGCAAGGGCGACCTCGGCGGCACCATGCGCCTGGGCCTGTACGAGGCCAAGCTGGACGAGGGCTCGGTCATCGCCGAAACCTACGGCACCACCACGGTCAGCGAACGCCACCGGCACCGCTACGAGGTCAACAACAAGTACCGCGAGCAGATCGCCGCCCAGGGCCTGGTGTTCTCCGGAACGTCGCCCGACGGCAAGCTGGTGGAGTATGTAGAGCTTCCCCGCGAAGTCCACCCGTACTACGTGGCCACCCAGGCGCACCCGGAGCTCAGCTCCCGGCCCACCCGCCCGCACCCGCTGTTCGCGGGGCTGGTCAAGGCCGCCCTGGACCACCAGCACGGTGCAGGCCAGCCGGTAGCCGCCACCGGCAAGGCTGCTTCCAAGACCGCCGCGGCAGAGTCAAAGTAAACCGCAACTGAATTAAAGGACGGCGCGATGCCCGGTAAGTCTGAGAC
>NZ_JBFTNO010000350.1:0-1109 GCF_056397525.1 Arthrobacter sp. 05L45_2
GACATAAAGGCGGCCACGGCACCGGCGGCGAAGCCCGCGATGCCGCCCAGCGTCACCAGGAAGCCGTTCCGCAAGCCGTAGATCAGGTAGGACAAGAGCGTCAAAATCAACGCCAGGTCCAGGATGGTCAAGCCGAACACCGGGGCTCCTTAGGGACTGGTAGGTCCCTTATTCTACCRGCGCAGGCTGACTGTTTGTCGGGGCCGGGTTCCGGGCTGGACGGGGCGCGGGCGGTGATGACGACCGTGGCCGGATGCGCGGCCCGGGACGGGGCCGGCCCGTCACGTGCCCGCCGCAAAGCGCGTTTCGGTGCCAAGTACGTCACAGAAGCCGCAAAATTCTGAAACAATGGCTGAAGCGCCCCAGCCGACACAGTAAGTCAGGAGATTTCATGGATATCGAGGTATTGCGCCGCGCACCCCTTTTCGCCACGCTCGACGACGAGGCGTTCCGTCTGCTKACGGACGAACTCACCGAGGTGGACCTCTCACGCGGAGCCTCGGTTTTCCGGGAAGGCGACCAGGGTGACCAGCTCTACTTCATCGTCTCCGGCAAAGTGAAGCTTGGCCGCACCTCCCCGGACGGCCGCGAATCGCTGCTGGCCATCCTCGGCCCGGGTGAACTGTTCGGCGAAATGGCCCTGTTCGACCCGAGCCCGCGGACCGCCACGGCCACCGCGGTCTCCGAGACCCGCCTGGCCGGGTTGAAGAACGAGAGCCTCAACGCCCTGCTGCGGACCCGCCCGGAGGTTTCCGCACAGCTGCTGCAGGCCCTGGCCCGCCGCCTGCGCCGCACCAACGACTCACTCTCCGACCTCGTCTTCTCGGACGTTCCGGGACGTGTGGCCAAGGCGCTGCTGGATCTGGCCGACCGCTTCGGCCGACCCGCGACCGACGGCGTGCTGGTCGCCCACGAGCTGACCCAGGARGAGCTGGCCCAGCTGGTCGGCGCCTCCCGCGAAACGGTCAACAAGGCCCTCGCCGAGTTCGTCCAGCGCGGCTGGCTGCGCCTCGAGGCCCGTGCCGTTGTGATCCTCGACATGCAGCGTTTGCGCCAGCGTTCCCGCTAGGCCCACTGCGCCTGTAGGCATACGAAGGGCCGGCTCCGAA
>NZ_JBFTNO010000351.1:0-1076 GCF_056397525.1 Arthrobacter sp. 05L45_2
GTTTTACGCTGTGTTGGCGGTGCCGTTGGAGATCTGCGTGGCCTTGGGGCTCGCGCTCCTGCTGAACCGGGTCGGGCGCGGCGCCGGTTTCTTTCGCACCGTCTACTACCTCCCCAAAATGACGCCATCAGTCGCCACCGCCGCAGTCTTCCTTCTGCTGTTGAACGGGAATACCGGAGCCATCAATCAGGCGCTTGGATTCTTCGGAATCACCGGACCCCAGTGGCTGATTGATCCGGCTTGGGTAAAGCCCTCAATCGTCCTCATGACCCTGTGGGGAGTCAGCGGCACGATGGTTATCTTCCTGGCGGCGCTCAAGAGCGTCCCGAAGGACCTTTACGAGGTGGCGTCCCTGGACGGCGCAGGTCCCGTCCGTCAATTTTTCTCCATAACGGTCCCCATGATTTCGGGAGCCATCTTCTTCAACGTGATTGTACTGACGATTGCGGCGCTGCAGATCTTCGATCAGGCTTATCTTCTTTTCTGGCGCGACCAGACCAGCACGGCCCCCGAGGCGTCGCTGTTTTACGGCATCTACCTCTTCCAGCAGGCGTTCCGGGAGTTCAACTTCGGGTTCGCCGCCGCCATGGCCTGGGTGCTGTTCGTCTTCATCCTGCTGATCAGCCTTATCCAGGTGAAAATCGGGAATCGGTTCGTCTACTACGAGGGGGAAAAACGCTGATGGCGACACTACGGACACAAGCCACGGCCGAACCGGCCGCCGCTGCAGAGACTTCGGTCGTTTCCTCCGGCGGCCGGCGACCCCCACGGAGGGCGCGGGGTGCACGTCCTGCGGCGGCCAGGTTGGCGCTTTGGACGATCTTGATCGTGATCAGCGGTGCTTTTCTCTACCCGCTGGTGTGGCTTATCGCGGCCAGCCTAAAGCCGCGCTCGGAAGTGTTCGACAATGCGCTGATCCCCCGCACGTTCTCACCGCAAAACTATCTGCAGGTTTGGGACCAGCTACCGCTGGTTCACTGGGTGGTCAACAGCTTCCTCATCGCAGTGCTGGCCGCCACCCTCGTCACGGTTTCCAGCGCTATGGTCGCGTTCGGTTTCGCCTACTTCCGCTTCCC
>NZ_JBFTNO010000352.1:0-1068 GCF_056397525.1 Arthrobacter sp. 05L45_2
GTGTGTGAACCGTTTAGGACTTGGCCTCGCGGCCGGACGCCTGGGCGGCGTCGGTATCGACGCCGCCGACGGTGGGTTCGGTCGCCGGTGCGGCGGTGGCGCCGGAGCCGGTGCGTGCCCGCTTGAAGCGGCGGCCCTTGAGTTCCGTGGCGTCCACGCTGCCGGTTCCGTCCGCCGTGGCGGTTTCCCGGACCCGGGGCGCCAGGCCCCGGCGCCTCCGGGTGGGCCAGGTCAGGATCAGGGTGACGAGGGAAGCCAGGAACACCAGCGCGCCGATCACAATCCCGGCGTCCACCCAGAACTGGCCCGGGAACAGCCGGATCAGGGTGTCCTGCAGGGAGAACGTCCACGTACCGTTGGCGAAGAAGATCCGGTGGAACTCGGTGAAGAACTGCTCCCAGCCGAGCACCGCGAGGGCGCCAAGGCCGAGGATGATCACGAGGGTGGCGATCGAGCCGGCGAAGAGGCCGCGCCGGACACCGCCGGTGCTGCGGCGGCGCAGGTAGAGGATGGCGATGATGCTGAGCAGGGCCAGCAGGACGCCGCCGCCGAAGGAGGACAGCATCACTAGCTTGACGTCGGCCATGTGGCTGACTTCGCCGTCCTTGAAGAGCGGATCCCCGGCACGGTTGACGAGTTCGCCGAGGTAGCGCGGGCCGGACCAGTTGCTCAGGTAGTCAACGGCGTACGAACCGTAGGTCATGCGGTCGTCGGTGTTGAAGCCGTAGCCGTCGCCGGGGAAGCCGGGGCGGTTGTACTCCACCCAGAGGAAGAGCGGGCTGGTCACGGCGCGGACGGCCAGGACCAGCAGGATCACGGGGTAGCAGATGGCGAGCAGGACCTGCATCACGCGGGGTGCGACCGGCTTGGCGTTGGCGGCCTGTTCGCGTTCGGCGTTGCGGCGTTCCACCTCTTCCGCGGGCGGCCGGACCTGCAGCGCGGACGTTGGGAGTGCTTCCTTGAATTCCCCGGACCCGGTCCGGCCCGCGGGCCTGGTCGGTTCGGCCGCGGGCCTGGACGGGTCGGTGGCGGCGCCGGTGGCAGTGGCGCCAGCAGCAGTCCCGGCGG
>NZ_JBFTNO010000353.1:0-1040 GCF_056397525.1 Arthrobacter sp. 05L45_2
GGTGCTGGACGTCGACGACGTCGGGCTGGGCGGCAAGGTACGGGGAGACGGGGTACAGCGCCGGCGTCGTGCTCGGGCCCGGCACGCCGAGCTCCGCGAGTTCGGCAATGTGGGCCTGCACCTCGTCCTGTTCGCGTCCGGCATAGCCGGCGTTCAGGAGATCGGTAACCTCAACGGAAACCGTGGAACCGTCCGTCAGTTCAAATGTCAGTTCAGTCATGGGTCATCCTTCGTTGCGCGGGCTGGCGTGATTTCACACGATGTTTACAAACAACTCTCGCTATTTGAGGGATCGTATGCCTAATGTATACAACATGCATAGGGAGTGACGCCAGTCACCTGCAACGAAAGGAAGCCATATGGCCGCCAACACTCAATCCGCGGCTCCGCCGGCACCGGAAGGGTCCCTGGACCGGAAGAGCCTGCTGAAGGCCTTCGCCGCCAGCCTCACCGGGACCTCGCTGGAGTGGTACGACTTCGCCGTCTACTCGGCCGCGGCAGCAGTCGTCTTTCCGGCTATTTTCTTCCCGGCCAGCGATCCGCTGACCGGAACCATGCTGGCCTTCTCCACATACGCCGTGGGGTACGTCTCGCGGCCGGTCGGCGGCATCATCTTCGGCCGGCTCGGCGACAGGATCGGGCGCAAGAAGGTCCTTGTGGTCACGCTGATGCTGATCGGCCTGGCGACGTTCCTCATCGGCCTCCTGCCGACCTACAACAACGTGGGCATGGTTGCCGGTGCGCTGCTGGTGGTGCTGCGCTTCGCCCAGGGCGTCGGCGTAGGCGGCGAGTGGGGCTCGGCGGTGCTGCTCTCCAGCGAGTTCGGCGATCCCCGGCGCCGCGGCTTCTGGTCCTCAGCCGCCCAGATCGGACCACCGGCGGGCAACCTGCTCGCCAACGGCGCCCTTGCCCTCCTGACGACGCTGCTCTCGGACCAGGCCTTCCTCGACTACGGCTGGCGCATCGCGTTCCTGGTTTCCGCGGTACTGGTGGGCTTCGGCCTCTGGATCCGCCTCAAGCTGGAGGACACGCCCGTGTTC
>NZ_JBFTNO010000354.1:0-1030 GCF_056397525.1 Arthrobacter sp. 05L45_2
GATTGAAACCCTGCCGGACCGCGTCCTCATTTATGCCCACGACGGCGAGGCCGCGCTCGAGCAGGTCTCCTCCCGGGGCCTGCACCCGGTCACGTCCCTGGTGCGCCGCTCCTCGCTGGAAGACGTCTTCCTGCGCCTGACCGGTAGGAGCCTCGTTGACTGAGTCAGTACAAACGACGCCGGCGCCAGCTTTGCGTGCCCACGCGCCGGCCGTCTCGGCCGCCCGCGCCCGCCGCTGGGGCGCCTTCTACTACGCCGAGCAGGTTCTCCGCGTGATGAAGGGCTACGGCTGGACCATCGTGATGTACGGCGTCGGCCAGCCCGTTGCCTATCTTTTCGCCATGGGCGTGGGCCTGGCAACCCTGGTGGACACGAACTCCACCGCGGCGTTCGGCGGCGTCAGCTATCTGGCGTTCATCGCGCCGGCGCTGCTGATTTCCGCGGCGGTGATGACGGCGGCCAATGAATTCACCTTCCCGGTGATGGACGGCTTCAAATGGCGCCGGGTCTACTACGGCCCGCACGCTTCACCGCTGACCCCGGAACAGATCGCGGCAGGCCAGATCATCGCCGTCACGGTCCGCTTTGTGCTGCAGTCCGCCATCTACTTCGGCGTGGTGGCCCTCTTCGGCGCCTCCCCGGGCGCCTGGGGCTGGGTCTCCATCCTGGTGGCCACCCTCGCCGGGCTCTCGTTCGGCCTGCCCCTGATGGCCTACGCCGCCACGATCAAAAACGACAAGGGCCAGTTCGCGATGGTGATGCGCTTCATCGTTATGCCGCTGTTCCTGTTCTCCGGAACCTTTTTCCCGCTGGACACCCTGCCCCTGGCGGTCCGCTGGATCGGCTGGATCTCGCCGATCTGGCACGGTACCGAGCTGGGGCGGGTGTTCACCTACGGCTATGAGGAAGCACCCCTGCTGACCGTGGTCCACCTGGTGTTCCTGCTCGGCCTCACTGTCATCGGCTGGGTCCTGACCCGGCGCCAGTTCGCGAAAAGGATGGCATCATGAGCGTGCTTGCCGGCCACCCC